>JACKCN010000011.1 GCA_020634015.1 Candidatus Delongbacteria bacterium
GGACGAGATGGCGGACGAGGTGGTGGACAGGGTAGCGGTCAAGGCAGGGGACAAGGTGCGGGTCGAAGCGGTCGACGCCGCCTTGCACGCGGTGGCGGTCCTTTCAACCGTTCCCCCATGGACCACCCCGACGGCCCCATCGACCGTCGCCCTGATCATCACCCTGCATGGTTCCCGTTGTGTCGGGCATCCGCGCCCGCCCGTGGATTCCCCACGGGCTATCGTTGCATGATGCCCCGTTCGGGGCTTGGTGGGTGTGAGTGTGCGTTGTCATCCGCATGTGTTGGTGGGCACGCTGCGGTTTGCCCACCACGCGGGATGACCGCGACTCAAAACGCCCCGCAGGGGCATCCTGTCCCAGCCGCGGGGAGCATTCCCAACGCAACGCTTTGGGATGAGCTCAGATCTTCCGAACGGCAGGGTCGGCCGACACGGGCACTCGCATCCGGTGATACTCCCGGATCAGGAACCAGTACATCACCACACCCGCACCGTAGAGTGATGCGGTCAGCATGAAGATCTTCCAGTAGGGCAGCTGCAGAGCACGCAGGTGCTGGAAGATCTTGGCACTGATGAACCACGAGCCGCTCCAGATGCTGGAATTGAGCGCGGACAGCAGTTCCTGGTTGCGCGGGCCGATGTACTCCATGGTCATTTCGCTGGTCATGGGCTGGGCCATGTTCATCAAAGGCTGGCGAAGGATGAAACACGCGATGGCCACGAACACGACTCCCGGCAGTGAAGGCGCCAGCAGTTCGGTGAGTGCCATGACGACCAGGAACAGGATCGCCGCACTCTGGCTGCCCAGGATTCCCCAGTAGTACCCGACGCGCCGCCGGATCACGGGCGTGGAGAGGCTGGCCAGCAGCACGAGCACGGCGGACGCGCTGCCCAGCAGGCTGAAGGTGGCCGAGTCGATGCCGAACACGGAAAAGAAGAACAGGTTCACGAAGGGAATCGTCAGCCCGGCCCCCACGGCAATCAGCAGGGTGGGCACCACGGCCCGCAGGATTCTGTTCCAGTCGTAATCCAGCATGTGCCGGTGCAGCAATGTGCCGGTGTCCCTGCCCGTGGCGGGATCCGGTTCTTGAATGCGCATCATCAATGGCAGTGCCAGGAAACTGAGCAGCACCAGCGCCAGCAGGATGTGATGCTCGTCCCAGGGGAATGCCAGACCGCCCAGCCGGAATTGCTCCAGCGAGGTCAGGCCGGCAATCATCAGACCCGCAAGGATCAGCGCCAGCGACCAGGTGGCGAAGTTCAGCGAGATCGACTCGGAGCGAGCGGCAAACGGCACGTAGCGCATGATGAAGGGCAGTGCGCAGACCTGGCTGAGCATGATCGACACACCCCAGATGAACACACCGGCATGCATCCAGGGCGAGCTCTGCGCCTGGATCGCGAACAGAATCAGCAGGCTGGCGAAGGGAGTGAGCACGGCGCTGGCCAGGAAGAACGGTTTGAGCCGGCGGCCGCGAATGAAGAGCCCCATCGGGAAGGCCAGCGCCAGCACTCCCAGGAAGCGGAAGCTGGTGAAGAAGGCGATCTGGTCGTCCATGAATCCCTGCTTGCGCAGGTGGATGTTCAGAATCAGCATGAACGACGAGTTGACCAGGTTCAGCAGCAGCTCGGCTCCCACCAGCAGCACGATGATCCGGGGCACACGGCGATATCTGATCATGACCGACAACAACGAGGAGTTCATTCCGGGAGTCCCTGTCCTGACTGGCTGGCCCAAGCTAGGAGTTTCCGGCACGCCGCGACGGTCCCCCGGCTCCCGGATATGGCGCTTTGACTTTGCTTGCCCTCAGCAGTAGTTTGCCGGGTCGCAACCTTGATCATTGGAGTATGCATGTCATTGCTGAACGATCTGAACCGAGACTATCTGGAATTGCACGAGAGCAAGGAAAACGCCTTCTGGTCCTCGATGATGGGACTGACGGGCGCCGACCAGCAGGAATTCAACCGGCGCGAGATTGCCCTGAAGCATTTCATCAGCGATGCCTCCTGGATCTCCCGGTTGCGTGACGAGCTGGAACGCCCCGACCTGACAGCCGACGAACGCGAGGGTCTGGAGGGCTGGAAGCGCTTCTTCGAGGTCAATGCCATCGAAGACGAAGGCGCACGCCGACTGCAGGCCGAAATCATCGAGCTGGAAGGCCGGCTCGACTCCGCCCGCCGCACCATGGCGTTGGGGTACACGGACCCGGCAACGGGCAGATTCGAACGAGCCAGCAGCGTCAAACTGGGGCTGATGCTGGCCACCCACAAGGACGAGGCGGTCCGCCGCGCGGCCTGGCAGGGCCTGGGGTCCATCGAACCCTTCGTGCTGCAGAATGGCTTCCTCGAGATCGTGACCCAGCGCAATCGGCTGGGACGCCTTCTGGGCTACGAAGACTATTACGACATGAAGGTCAGCCGCAACGAAGGCTTCTCCAAGAAGCGCCTCTTCGAACTGCTGGATGAGCTGGAACGGGATACGCGCGACGCTGCCAGGCGCTCGGTGGACGCGGTGGTCCAGACCAATGGCGAAGCCGCCAGAGACCCCTGGAACTTCGGCTGGTTCACCAGTGGCGATCTCACGGCCCGCAAGGATCCGTACCTGCCTTTCGCCGGCTCCTTCAGCAATTGGGTCAAGTCCTTCGCCGCCCTGGGCATTCGCTATTCGGGCGCCAATCTGACCCTGGACCTGGTGGACCGCAGCGGCAAGTACGAGAACGGCTTCATGCACGGCCCCGGCCCCGCCTGGGTCGACCGGGGCACCTTCCGCCCGGCACGGATCAACTTCACGGCCAACGCGGTGCCCGGGCAGGTGGGCAGCGGCCATCGCGCCCTGCAGACCTTCTTTCACGAAGGCGGACACGCGGCCCACTTCAGCAACATCCGCAAGCCGGCGCCCTGTTTCGCGCAGGAATTCGCGCCCACCTCGGTGGCCTTCGCCGAAACCCAGTCGATGTTCCTGGACAGCCTGATCAGCGACCCGGACTGGCTGCGCCGCTATGCCAAGAATGCCGCCGGCGAGGCCATGCCCGAGGAGCTGATCCTGGAAGGGCTGAGGCTGTCGCACACGCTGCGCGCCTATGTGCTGCGCACCATGCTGGCGGTGTCCTACTTCGAGAAGGCACTCTACGAACTGCCCGAGGCCGAGCTGAAGCCCGAGCGGGTTCTGGCCATCGCCCGGGATGCGGAACAGCGCCTGTCCTTCCTCAACGCCAGCGCCCGCCCCCTGCTGAGCATTCCGCACCTGCTGGCCGGCGACAGCTCGGCCTATTACCATGGATACACGCTGGCCCAGATGGCCGTGTACCAGACTCGCGCCTTCTTCCTGCAGCGCGACGGCCATCTGATGGACAACCCGGCCATCGGCCCCGATCTGGCCCGTGCCTACTGGGCACCCGGCAATTCGCGCACCTTCCTGCAGCTGGTGCAGGACCTGACCGGCGAGCCCTTCTCGGCCAAGGCCACCGTGGCGCTGGTCAACCAGCCGCTTGAAGAGGTGGAGAGCAATGCCCGCCGCGCGTTCGAACGCGAGCGCAAGCAACCGCATTTCGCGGGAGACCTGGACCTGGATGCGGAAATCTCCGTGATTCACGGCGACCAACGGATCACAAGCAGCGCCGACCGCAGCCTCGAGCAGGTCGGGCAGGAATTCGGCCAGTGGATCCAGTCCCTGGCCTGAGAACTCAACCCGCCCTCCGTCAGGCGGATCACCCGGACAACACAAGGAAATCCAATGGCTGAGACCATCAACGAAATCACCATCGAGTGGACCGATGACGACGGCAAGGTCCTCGTCAAGGAACTGAAGAAGGAAGTGCTGACCAGCGGTGCCTGGTCCACGATCCTGTTCGCCTACCAGGACCTGGAGCGCGCCAGTGGCAACTACGGGCCGGTCAAGTTTCGTGTGGGCCGCTATCAGAAGCGCAATGGCGTGTTCCGTCCCCATTCGAAGTTCAACATCTCCTCGGTCAAGCAGGCGAAGCAGCTCATCGGTCTGCTGAATACCTGGATCGAAGAATATGGCGACCAGGCAGGCGGCGAGGCGGCCGAGAGCGACGAATAGCTCTTCTCCGGCCTTGCCGGACACAGCAGTTTCGGGCCGCCGTCCATGCGTGACGGTTCACACGATGCCGGGGTGATTCCCGGCATCGTGCGTCAGGCCAGCGTGGGTTGGAGCATGGACGTGTCCTGAAAGGGTAGAGTCGTGCAGCGTTCCCGGATCAGCGACCGCTTGCGACACGTGAACTGGCGCAGGCTGCCCGTACGCATTCTGCGCCTGCTGGCGGGGCTGCTGCTGCTCACCGTGTGTGCGGTCCTGCTGTTGCGCTGGGTGCCCGTGCCGATCTCGGGCATGATGCTTGAACGCCAGGCCCGCACCCTCTTCGACTCCAAGGCCCCGCCCCTGCATCACAGCTGGACCCCGCGCGAGCAGATCTCCCCGCAGGCCGCCCTGGCGGTGATCGCCGCCGAAGACCAGCTCTTCATGAGCCATCATGGTTTTGATATGAAAGCCATCGGCAAGGCCATCGAGCACAATCGCCGTGGAGGCCGGGTCCGCGGGGCCAGCACGATCAGCCAGCAGGTGGCCAAGAACCTGTTTCTCTGGTCGGGACGCAGCTGGCTGCGCAAGGGGCTGGAGGTGGGCTTCACCGTGCTCATCGAAGCGCTCTGGCCCAAGGAGCGCATACTGGAAGTGTATCTGAACATCGCCGAGTTCGGCGACGGGATCTACGGCGTGGGGGCTGCCTCCGAGCTGCTGCTCAAGACCAGTCCCGAGCGCCTCAGCGCCAACCAGGCCGCACGCCTCGCGGCCGTGTTGCCCTCACCCAGGCGTTTTTCCGCCAGCAAACCGTCACCGTATGTGATACGGCGAGCCGCCTGGATCCAGCGCCAGATGCGCCAACTGGGCGGCGTGGAGTATCTCCCTGAATGGCATCGCAAGTCCAGCGACGGAAACGCCCGGAAGAAATAGTTCGCGGCAAGCAAGGAGCGCGGAGCCATTGCAACGAGAAGCGCCGGAATCACTTCCGGCGCTCTGGCTCAGGGCATCAGTCATCGTCTTCGTCGTCATGCTCGCGACGTGATCGGTGCTCCCCGTTCTCGCGCGAACCCCCTTCCCTGCTGCCTCCCCGACCGATGATCTCGTGCTCATTGCCGCTGCGATGGCATTCGACGCAGTTCTGGAAGTCACGAATGCCTTCCTCCCTGTGCTCGCGGGCGATCTTCGCGGGGCTGTGGGCGTGGCAACCGGTGCAGGTGTACTCCTCGTAACTTCCGGCCTGCTTGTGGCAATCCAGGCAGCGCGCCGGGTGATGGCGGTCGAAGCGGAACCAGCGCTCGTGATCGAAATCCGCCGGACTCCAGCTTCTGGTCTGGTGGCAGGCACGGCAATCGGGATCCGGTGACAGGCCGGCATGCAGCTGATCCTCGGGCAGGTCCGGCCGGTGGCAATCCAGACAGGAGACACTGGCGGTCTTCAGCAGGTCGTGTTCGAATCGGGCGGGGCTCCAGGCATCCTGGCTGTGACACTCGCCGCACGAAATAACCACACTTGCATGCAGCGGGTCTCCGGGCAGTTGGTCCTGATGGCAGGCCAGGCAGTCGTTGACCAGATCCTCCGGCAAGCGGGCATGGCTGAAACCCGTGGCTGCTCCACTGCCCAGACGGCCCGCATGTTCCATGTGACACTCGGTACAGGCCCGCTCGGCATTGCGCTGGTGCAGCCCCTGCAGCGCGGAACGCGGATTGCTCAGCGGGGAACCGGCCACCGTGAGCAATCCGATCTCGGCGGGCCCATGGCACGCCATGCACTTGTCCGCCTGCACTCCCTGACCGATGGTGTGGCAGGCCGTGCAGTCATTGGCCAGAGACGCATGTGCCTCGAGCAGCTGTCCGGGCTGGATCGCGATGCCCGGAGCGAACCAGGCCAGACTGCCCGCGGCCAGCAGGATCATTCCCAGGATGAAGAGTGTGCGATTCATTGGATCACCACAGCAGCAGGGTTGCGAAAATGTGAACCAGGGCCAGCCCGGCAAAGAGCATGGTCAGCGGCATGTGCACACTGCGCCAGCGCTGCATGCTGTCGGTCAACAGGGCCAGGCCCTGCAGCTGCCGCTCGACCTCATCCGGGTTCAGACCCTGGGCGACCAGCTCACCCTTGCGGCTGGCCATGCCTTTTCTGGCCCGGGCCAGCAGGTACTTGCCCGTCAGTCCACTGGCGATGACCACGACCATCGCCAGCAGCGCAAGCCAGGGAATCAGCGCATTCAGGTGGATCCCCGCATGCACCAGCAGCACCAGCCCTCCCAGCCAGCCGAGGGTCTCGTGCAGTTGCAGCAGTTTCTTCGGGGAGCCTTTCTTCAGCAGCTTGCGCCGCCGCAGGGAATGGACGAACGAAACCACCAGCAGACCCGTGCCCACCGGGCCCAGCCAGCGGCCGATCCAGATCAGCCCCATGGCATGGAGTACGAGATCGGTCAGAATGGCCAGTCCAAGCAGACCGACGAAGACTAGAATGGAGGGCGCCACTGTGGCACCCAGGAATTTGCGCATGTTCGCCTGATGTATTGAGTGGTCCGGCCTGACGCAATGATGACACTCGCGGTTGGCTGGAGACAACCGGTGTCCAGCGCGCCAATACACGAAAAATGCCCTGCGTGTTCCAGCGCACCGCTTGTTTGTATTACCGAACTGTTGACGACACAACCAACATGGATCGCCGTGCCGCAGACATGAAAAGCGCCGGAATCTCTTCCGGCGCCCAGACATTGCAGAGTGTGCTGACGATGCGAAAGGCGGATCAGGCCAGCGCCGGTTCGCGGGGCTTGCTGACCGAGGAGGCCGCGCCCACGGCGCTGCCCACCTGAAGCGACTCGAACCAGTCGAGGAATCGTGTCACATCCTGACCGCGGAAGATGCAGCCATGCTGGGGCACCATCATCTCGATGTCCAGCGCACGCACGCGCCGCACCCAATCATTCTTGGCGCGATTGCTGGGCATCCAGCGCTTGTGGAAGCCCTCCATGTACTGGGGCATCTCATCGAAGTTCTCGACGAAACAGCTGGCCTGGGGCGGCACCAGAGCCGCGCCGATGTCTCCGCTGAAGAGAATCTTCGCCACAGGATCATAGAGCGAGAAGTTGCCCGAACTGTGGCAGTAGTGCGCCGGAATCAACTGCAGGTTGCGGCTGTTGCCCAGCGGCATGGTCATGCCTTCATCGGGAATGCCCGTGATCTCCCGTGATCCACCGAAGTGCGGAATGAAGGAACTCCAGATCCACGAGGCGTACACGGACAGATTCGGCTTGATGCTGAACCACATCGAGAGGCTCGAGATGATGTCCGGATCCTGATGACTGGCGACCAGGGCCTCGATGTTCTCGATGTCGATCTCGCGTGACACGGCCGCGATCATTGAGGGAAAGATTTCCAGCCCGCCCGGATCCAGCAGAATGCCCTTGCCGTGATCCATGACCAGATACTGATTGGAGTCGATCAGCGAATCCGGCTTTTCCGGATCGCGACCGAAGAACATCCAGCGCCTGTTGCCGTTGTTGAACAGTTCCATCGTCTTCAGCATGGGACCTCCGGGAGTGTGACCGCTGGGCGGGTTCAGTTCAGTTGCAGGCCCATCGTGCGCACCGAGGCCATCAGGTTGAGAATGCGCTCGCGGGCGTCGTTCTCGATGCGGCCGATGCGGTTGGCCATGTTGTTGATGTCGTGAGCCACGGTGGTCAGATCCCCATCGGCCTCACATTCCACGCGCTGTGCTTCGATCATGGATGAAATCGCGATGAAGCGACACTGGCGCACCGCGATCTGGTTCAGTTCGCTGATCAGGCGATTCAGGCGCAGAATCTCGTTGCTCAGGTTCTCCAGGCACTGATTCGAGTCGGCATGTCCGCGCAGAACCTGTTCGTCCACCTGGAGCCGGGTCTTGCCCGTGCTGCGCAGGGATGTGGTCGGCACATCGCTGGCCATGAAGGTCTGCGCCTGCAGGAACAGCGACGTGCGCTTCTCGATCTTGCCCCACTCTCCAATCAGCTTGACGATGCGATTGAAGACCTGTTCCAGCGAATTGATCTGCATGCCCAGGTTGTCGGAGAGCTGGTTCATGTCCTTCACGACCACGCTGAACGCAGCCGCTGCCGGCCCCACTTTCAGGCACGAGGTCTCGGCGTTCAACGAGAGATGGCGGGTTTCACGAATCAGTGGCCTGATTCCCGCGAATGCCCGGTTGATCGAGATGACTTCGCTGCGGAACTCGATGAACTGCTGACTGCTGTCTCTGCTCATGGGTCGCGGGCTCCTGATCCATTGAACCTGCGGGACGGAATGCCCGTCCGCTCAGTATCGACCAACGCGGGCAGCACCTTCAAGAGAAAGAATCGGGCCCGACGCCAAGTGCGACGGGCCCGACAGGTCATTCGGTTCTGGTGAGGACTCAGGCTTCCTTGCCGTGGCAGGCCTTGTACTTCTTGCCACTGCCGCAGGGGCAGGGGTCGTTGCGGCCCACGCGGGGTCCTTCGCGACGCACGGGTTCCTGCTTCTGCTTCGCCACCTGCCGCTCTTCCCGGCTGGTGGTCTCGGGGGCCAGGGCGCCCGCGCTCTGGATCAGGTTGGTTTCCTGATGGATGGCCTGGACGCGCCCTTCACTGGCCGCGCGATTCAGGGCCACATCCTCGTCCCTGAGCTGCAGCTGGGCGCGGAAGATCAGCTGCAGCGCGTCCTCGTAGGTGCGCAGCAGCATGTCCTCGAACATGTCCAGCGCGGCCTTCTTGTACTCAACCAGAGGGTTCTTCTGGGCGTAGGCCTGAAAACCGATGCCGGCGCGCAGCTCGTCCATCTCGGCCAGATGTTCCTTCCAGCGGCGGTCGATGGAGGTGATCATCGCATAGCGCGTCAGGCGTCCCATCAGGTCGTCACCCAGCAGCTCGGCCTTGCGCTTGAGGTTCTCGCGGGCGATTTCCAGGGTCATGTCGAAGATGTCGGTGCGGGTCAGCTTGCGCCGGGCCTCCTCGTCCCAGGGCAGGTTCACCAGCAGGATGCGCAGCAGGTCCTGGCGCAGCAGGGGCCAGTTCCACTCGTCGGGCGCATTGGGCGGATCACAATGCTTGCTCGTGATCAGCTCGACCACTTCCTCGATCATCTCGTCCATCGCCTCGCTCAGGTCCTCGCCCATCAGGGCCGAGCGGCGGCGCGTGTACACCGTGTTGCGCTGGGCGTTCATCACATCGTCGTATTCGAGCAGGTGCTTGCGGATCGAGAAGTTCTGCTCCTCGACCCGGCGCTGGGCCTTTTCGATCTGGCTGGTCATCATGCGATGGCTGATGACCTCGCCTTCCTTGAGGCCCAGCTTGTCCAGCACTCCGGCCATCCGGTCGGAGCCGAAGAGGCGCATCAGATCGTCTTCGAGACTGAGATAGAAGATGGAGGCGCCCGGATCGCCCTGGCGCCCGGAACGGCCGCGCAGCTGCAGATCGATGCGCCGGCTCTCGTGGCGTTCGGTGCCCAGAATGAACAGGCCCCCCAGCTCGGCCACACCCTCGCCCAGCTTGATGTCGGTGCCGCGACCGGCCATGTTGGTGGCAATGGTCACGGCGCCGCGCTGGCCGGCGTTCTTCACCACCTCGGCCTCGCGGCGATGCTGCTTGGCGTTCAGCACGTTGTGCGGCACATTCGCGGCCCGCAGGCGCTCGCTGAGCAGCTCCGAGACTTCCACGCTGATGGTGCCCACCAGCACGGGCTGCCCCTTGTGATACAGCTCGGTGATCTTCTCGGCCACGGCGATGTACTTCTCGCGCTTGCTGCGATAGATCTGATCGTCGTCGTCACTTCGTGCGATCGGACGGTTGGTGGGAATCTCCATCACGTCCAGTTTGTAGATCTCGAAGAACTCCTTGGCCTCGGTGAATGCCGTGCCGGTCATGCCCGCCAGGCGCTCGTACATGCGGTAGAAGTTCTGCAGGGTCACGCTGGCCACGGTCTGGGTCTCACGCTCGATCGTGACACCTTCCTTGGCTTCCAGCGCCTGATGCAGACCGTCGGAGAAACGACGTCCGTGCATGATGCGACCCGTGAACTCGTCCACGATCTGCACCTTGCCGTCCTGCACCACGTATTCCACGTCACGCTCATACAATGTATAGGCGCGCAGCAGCTGGCTGATGTTGTGGATGCGCTCGCTGCGGTCGCTGAACATCCGGTTCAGCTCATCCGTGGCACGCATGCGCCCTTCCGCGTCGAGAGTCGTGTCTTCTTCGATGCGCACCAGTTCAAGTGACAGATCGGGAATGGTGAACATGTCCTCGTCACCACCCGTGTACTCGGCCAGTCTGAGCCGCCCCTTCTCCTGCAGATCGATGCTGTGATTGCGTTCGTCGATGGAGAAGAACAGCTCGCCGTCCAGCTCGTGCATGCGCTTCTCGCGCAGGTAGTCGTTCTCGACCTTCGTGATCTGGCGCGTCGTGCCTTCGGTCTTGAGGAAGTCGATGAAATCCTGGTGCTTGGGTGTGCTGCGCTGCACCAGCAGCAGGCGGAAGCCCGCTTCGTAGCGGCTGTCGGCATCTTCCTTGGGCCACAGTTCCTTGGCTTCGGCCATCAGCTTGTGAGTCATCTCCAGCTGATCCTTGACCAGCCGTCCCACGGGCGCCTTGAGCTCGTCGAACTTGTGAGTGCTCTTGTCCACGGGCCCGGCGATGATCAGCGGCGTGCGTGCTTCGTCAATCAGCACGCTGTCCACCTCGTCCACGATGGCGAAGTGATAATCGCGCTGCACCAGGCTGGACGGATCCATGACCATGTTGTCGCGCAGGTAGTCGAAGCCGAACTCGTTGTTGGTGCCGTAGGTGATGTCGCAGGCATAGTTGCGCTGACGCAGTGCGGGATCCATTCCATTGAGGATCACACCCACGCTCAGTCCCAGGTATTCGTATACCGGGCGCATCCACTCCATGTCGCGCTGGGCCAGATAATCGTTGACCGTGACCAGATGCGCACCGCGCCCGGTGAGGCCATTGAGATACAGCGCCAGCGTGGCCACCAGGGTCTTGCCCTCGCCTGTGGCCATTTCGGCGATGCCGCCCCGGTGCAGCGCAATGCCGCCGATGAGCTGTACATCGTAATGCACCATGTCCCACACGGCGGGATTGCCCACCACCAGATACTCGTGTCGAGCATCCTTCAAGCGCTGCGCAGCCTCCTTCACAACGGCGAAGGCCTCGTGAAGGATGTCATCGGTGGTCTCGCCGGCCTTCAGGCGCGCACGGAACTCATCGGTCTTGGCTTTCAGCTGCTCCTCGCTGAGGGCGGAGAGGCCCTCGCCAAAGCTCTTGATCTTGAGAAGATCCGGGGTGTACAGCTGGATCGTCTGTTCGCGGCGATCGGATTTCTTCGCTCCGCCAAAAAGGCTCTTGACCAGTTTCAACATGGGGGACTCGGTTCCTGTGAACTGTGGCCGGGCACATTGCACGGCCGTTTGGACAAACCGCTGAAGTTATGGCCGGCCCCTGTCAGTTACAAGGAAGCGGCTCCGAAGGCTGCGCCGAGGCGGTCCTGCCCGGATGAAAAGCAGGCCGCCAGCGGAACAACCACTGGCGGCTCAATCAGGTTCCGGTGCGTGAACCTGTCTCCGGCATATCGGACGAAGGGCACGGTCATTCGCAGAAAATGCGCACCGTATCTCCTTTGCCGGAATCCACATCCACCTGCAACTCACGCAGGGCTTCGATCAGTTCCTCACCTTCGAGGCCACTCAGCGACGCAATGTCCACTCCCTTGTCCCTGAGGCGCTCGCGGGCATCCTCGGGAATCATGGTGCTCAGCTTCAGCCCGGTGCGGACCAGGGCCATCGGGATGCGGATGTTCACCACATCTTCCTTGGCGCTCTGGACCATGATGCGCAGAAACTTCAGCGGGGCGCGTCCCGTGCTGACGGCGCGGGTCATGCTGGACCCGGCCTCTTCCGAGTGGGCGGACCCGGCCATGCCGGACACGACGACAGCCCGGACATCCTTGCGAACACTTTCCTGGGGAGACTCCCGGGTCTTTTCCTGCAAGCGCTCCAGCAGACGCTCGGCGTCTTCCGCACTGATCTTGCCTTCGGCCAGCATCTGCAGCACACTCATGCGTTCGGGATTCATGGTCACCTCCTCAGTTCAACATTGCCAGAGCCTGGTCCACGGTGATTTCGCCCCGGGCCAGTCGCTCCAGGATCAACTGGTTGGGAGTGGGCACCTTGAATTCCGAATCCAGGCGCTCGATGATGCGGTTCAGCCGGTTCTTGATCGTGGGATAGCTCACCGAGAACAGCTGCTCCATCTTGCGAATGGACCCGTGGTGCCGCAGAAACGCCGCCACGAAAACCTGTTCGTCAAGCTCGAGGCGTGCCAGGGCCGGAAGATCCCACTGCCCCTCTAGGACTTGCCCACATCCACCACAGCGCGCTTTTTCCAATTGCAGGCTGGAGCGACAATGGGAGCAGGTTGCATTGAAAATGTTCATCATCACCTCCTCGTTGGGCCACAAGAAATCACCGGAAATTGAAATTGTCAACTCTGGAATTGAGTTTTTCAATTCTGGAATTGAATTTTCAAGGCGCGCGCTCACCGGGCCCGTTCTGAACCCGTGGTTCACGCCCCACTCCCCTTTTCTATCTTCGCCCGTCCGCGTCCCTTGTCAGCGGACAGCTCAACCGGGAGTCTCCCATGTCCGCCTCCATCTCGCGTTTCCTGCTGCTCGCCATTCTGCTTGGCCTGGCCCCTCTGGCTGGCGCTCAGTCCTTCTCCAACTGGATCGGCGGACTCTTCGGCACACCCGAAGCGGGTCGCCAGGCCCGCGTGGACAGTCTCTTCGCCAATCTTCCCGCGGGGCAGGGCCCCATCCGCGAAGCGGACCGCGCCTGGTTCGTCTACAGTGGCAACGCCACCAGCGTGGATCTGGCCGGTGACATGAGCGGCTGGAACCCCAGCTTGGCCCTGAGCCACGTCAGCGGCACCAACTTCTGGTTCAGGGAGTTTCTCTGCGCCAGCACCGCCCGGCTGGATTACAAGCTGGTGCTCAACGACAGCCAGTGGATCCTGGATCCAACGAACCCCAACACGATCAGCGGGGGATTCGGACCCAATTCCGAGCTGGCGATGCTTGACTATGTCCAGCCCGTGGAAGTTCTGGATCACGGATACCCGGCCTGCACGCGCACGACCCACGCCGGATTCTTCAGCCCACAGCTGCAGAACTCGCGCACGATCCAGGTCGTCACACCGCCGGGTTATCCGGATGAAGGCACCTACCCCGTGCTGATCGTACACGACGGCCAGGACTATCTGAGCCTTGGCAGCCTCGAGAACATTCTGGCCTGGATGGCCGTCGAGCGACCCCAGACCCGGCTTCCCATCTGCGTCTGCATTCCTCCGGTCAATCGCAGTGCCGAGTACGACGGCAATCAGCAGACGGCCTTCGGCCAGTTCGTGATGGACACGGTGATTCCTTTCATCAACCAGAATTATGCCACCGCGCCCGACGATCCGGCTCTCTGGGGAACCATGGGAGACAGCAGCGCCGGGGACATTGCGACCTATCTGGTGGGCGAGTACCCGCAGCAGTTCGGACGCGCCATCGCGATGAGTCCCTACCTGCCCGCGGCGCAGTATGCCAGAATCAGCCAGCGCCCGATCGAGGACTTCCGCTTCTGGATGAACTGGGGCACCTATGACATCGCCACACTGCTGCCGTTGATCGCCAGCTTCCGCAGCATGCTCGAAGAGCGCGGCGTGACACATCAGGCGCTTGAGTACGAGGAAGGGCATTCCTGGGGATTGTGGCGTGCGACGGTGGAAGAGGGAATCTCGTTCTGCTGGCCCCGTGAAAGCGCCGTGTCACCCGAGGGGCGCAGCGAACGGCCCGAGAGGATGGAGCTGCGGGCCTGGCCCAATCCGTTCAATGGTCGCCTGAGAATCGAGTTGGGTGATCACCCGCAGGAGGCACAGCTGCAGATCTTCAATCTGCAGGGGCAGTCCGTGAGCATGGGGCTGGAGCAGGAACAGGCCGGTCGCTGGGTCTGGGAGCCCGGCGAGCTGGCCAGCGGCACCTACTGGCTTCGAGCGGCCAGCGGACAGCAGGTCAGCAGTCGGCGGATTCTGTACCTGAAATAGGTCAGGAAGGGCGGATCAGTCGTCCGACAGCTCGCCACCGCATTTGGGACAACGTGCCGAGCGGCTGATGGCGTAGCCCGCGATCACCCCGCCCAGGACCCCACCGAAGATCGCCACGACCAACGCCCCGATGAAGGCGCCCACCAGTCCGATGCCCGAGCCGATGAATGCTCCGATCAGGGCACCCGCCACGATGGCCGCGACCCGGGTCATGGAATTCACTCCAGGGTAGACCGTTCCACAGATGGGGCAGGTGATGCTTTGGCTCATGGTGTCCTCCTGCTGACTTGAACCCGACGCATGGGTACGTGGCCACCATTATCGGATGCTGGCGCTGCATTCCGTATGACTCTGGTCACGCAACTCACGCCCCCCACTGATTTTACTTCCTCCGGCAAGCTTTGCGGCTGTCGATGATTCCATCCGACAGGCTCTGCCCGACGGGGATGTCCATCCTGCACACTGCCATGCGAAACGCCCAGCCGGTGAACTCCGAAAGCTGTTTTGTCGATACTTGCAGGAATGCCGGAAGAAGAGCGGGGCACCATTGAATCAAGGCGGGCAGCGAGCACACATGGAAATCCATTCAGACCGGCGCATTCTGGTCGTGGAGGATGATCCCACGAGCCGCAAACTGCTCTGCGATCTGCTGACCAAGGCCGACTACAGACCACTGGGTCTGGAGAGCGCGGCCGAAGCACTGGAATTCTTCCGGAATGACTTCTACCCGCTGGTGCTGAGTGACTGGATGATGCCCGGCACCAGCGGCCTGGAGCTGTGCAAGCAACTGCGGCGCAGCGACTTGCCCGGGTATGTGTATTTCATTCTGCTGACCGCGCGCAACAGCACCGACGACGTGATCCAGGGGCTGGAAGCGGGCGCCGACGATTATCTGACCAAGCCCTTCAACAAGACCGAATTGCTGGCCCGTCTCAACACGGGACACCGGATCCTGCAACTGGAATTCCGCTTGAAACTGGCCAACGAGGAAATCATTGCCCTGGCCAACATGGACGCGTTGACCGGCTGCTACAATCGGGGTTTCCTCAATCACCAGGGCCCGCTGGAATTCGCGCGCACCCACCGCTATCAGCGGCCGATTTCGCTGATCATGGCCGACATCGACCATTTCAAGCGCATCAATGATTCCTGGGGACACCTCACCGGTGATCACATCCTGATCGAGTTCGCCGACAGACTGCAGCGGACCCTGCGGCAGGGAGTGGACTGGTTGGCGCGCTACGGGGGCGAGGAGTTCGTGATCGTGCTGCCGGAAACCGATGCCGAAGGTGCGACACGCATCGCCGAGCGCATCCGGATGGCCGTGAATGCTCTGCCCTTCATCGCGGACAACCACAGCATTCACCTGACGGCCAGTTATGGTGTATGCGATATCAACAGCATTCCTGAAGGCGTTGATCAAAGCTTCAACGCTCTGCTGAACATCGCCGACGAAATGCTCTACAGCAGCAAGCACGCAGGTCGAAACTGCATCACGCACGCTCCGACAGGATCCGTGAAGCCGCAGCGCAAGTAACACGTGACGGCCCGCTCCGGGTTTGCCGTCCTGTGCATGCTCTCAGGCGAAGCTCCCCAATCCCAGCATCACCAGCGTGCAGTTCTGGACCACTTCGATTCCGGCGGCTTCCAGTGCGGGCACAAGCGACGGGGCCTCGCTGCCCGGATTGAAGATCACCCGGCGGGGCGCCAGTGCCAGAATGGGGCCCTCGAGGGTGGCGCCGATCGTGGGTGAGACGTAGACGGTCAGCGTATCCACCGGACGCGGCACCCGGGCCAGCGAAGGTACCACGGTCAGCCCTTCCACCGTCTGCAGTGAAGGATGCACCGGAATCACCACGTGGCCGTGTTCCAGCAACATGCGCACAGCACGATTCGAATAGCGTTCCGGCTTGTCACTGGCGCCCAGCACCACCACTGTCAGTCCTTGATCCGGCATCGGAGGATTCCTTCAGTTTGGCGGGTCGGTCTGGTCGCGCCGTGCCCGGGGAGACACCATGCGCCACTGGACCCGTCGTTGTTCGCCCGCGTGCTCCAGATGCACTTCCAGCGCCGGTTCGAGCAGCTGGTCCAGGGCCAACTCGGGCCATTCGATCAGGGTCAGGGCGCCGCTGGATACACTCTCTTCCAGCCCGATCGCATCCAGCTCACGCGCGTGTTCCAGGCGATACAGATCGTAGTGATGCAACTCGCCCGAATGCCAACGGTAGACATTGCAGAGCGCCCAGGTGGGACTGGTGACCGCGTCCTCGACACCCAGCGCGGCGCAGAAGCCCTGGCTGAATGTGGTCTTGCCGGCGCCAAGGTCGCCCACCAGCAACACCACCAGGCCCGGTCGGGCCAGCCCGGCCAGCTCGGCACCCAGAGCGCGCGTGTCGTCTTCTCCCGTCAGCAGACGCTCTCCCGTTGTCTCCACCATCAGCGCGGCTCCAGAATGGCCACGGGCAGGATCATCTCTTCCATCGAGAGACCGCCATGCTGGAAACTGTCCCGGTAGTGGCTCAGGTACTTGTTGTAGTTGTTGCCGTAAAGGAACATCATGTCCTCGGGCGCGAAGGCCAGCGACTGGTTTGGATTGTCCGCAGGGAGACGGATCAGCTCCGGCGTGCTCACCAGGAAGGCTTCGCGCTCGTCCTCGACCCGCAGGTTGCGACCGATCTTGTAGCGCAGGCCCTGGCTGGTATCACGGTCGCAGTAGATCCGCGCACCACGCTGGACCCGGATCGAACCGTGATCGCTGGTGACCACGATGTGGTAGCCCTTCTCCTGGAATGCCTGCATGATCTTCAGCAGCGGGCTGTGCCTGAACCACGAGGCCACCACGCTGCGGTAGGCCGCTTCGTCGGGGACCATTTCGCGCAGGATTTCGTTCTGGCTGCGGCTGTGGGCCAGGATGTCCACAAAGTTCCAGACCATGGAGACGAACTGGTGATTGAAGAGGTTGTCCACCTTCTTCAGAGTATTCTGCGCCTCTTCCAGATCGATGACCTTGATGTACTTGTGTTCGGGCTTGAACTCGAACCCGTTGAGCTTCAGCTGGTGATCCAGGAACTGGCGCTCGTTGCGGTTGGTGCTGCCCTCGTCTTCCATGTTGCGCGTCCACAGTTCGGGGTGGGCGCGCGAAATGTCCAGCGGGTACAGTCCGGCGAAGATCGAGTTGCGCGAATAGGGAGTCGCGGTGGGCAGGATCGAATACTGGATCCGGCGTGTCACGTGAAACAGTTCGCGCAGTGATTTCTCCAGCACCATCCAGTGATCCATGCGCATGCAGTCGATCACGCAGAACAGCACCTTGCGCTGGTCGCGCAGCAGGGGCATCACATGCTCGCGCACCACGGCGGGGCTCATCGAGGGACCATCGCCCTTGGTGATCCAGTCGATGTATTCGCGCTCGACAAGCCGCGCGAATTCGCGGTTGCATTCCTTGCGCTGGTCCTGCAACGTGGTGCCGAAGCCCAGACGGGGATTGTCGTCCAGTTCCAGTTCCCAGGCACAAAGCTGCTGGTGGATCTCGGCAAAATCCTTCCAGTCGGCGCCCATGGCCAGCCGACGCCCGATGTCGGCCAGACCGCGCATGTAGTCCTGGCTCAGCCGGGCCTGGGTGATGCTCGAGCGATCGATGATCTTCTTGCAGGCCGCGATGATCTGGCTGGGGTTCACCGGCTTGATCAGATAGTCGTCGATCTTGCCCCCGATGGCCTGGTCCATGAGCGACTCTTCTTCGCTCTTGGTGATCATCACACAGGGCAGACCCGGATCGTGAGCCTTGATCTCTTCCAGTGTGTCCAGCCCTGTCTTGCCGGGCATGTTCTCGTCCAGCAGGACGATGTCGAAATGCTCGGTGCGCACTTTCTCCACCGCATCCTCGCCGTTGGTCACCGGAGTGACCCGGTAACCCTGCTTCTCAAGGATCATGATGTGGGGGCGCAGCAGTTCGATTTCGTCATCGGCCCACAGGATCTGTCGTTCGGCCATTGAGCAATGTCTTTCGTTTGATCTGGGTCAGTCCTCGCGCCCGTCCGGTCGGGGCAGGGCAAGCAATTCGGCGCGCAGTGCCGGGTCCGCCGCCAGCGGGTTTTCTCCGAGGGACTCCAGCAGTTCCAGCAGTGTGGCGCTCAGCAAGCGGTAACTGAGACCCGCGCGGGTCGAGCCGTGTTCCGCCAGCCAGTCGAGATGTCGTCGCAGGCTGACCGTGTCACCGCGTCGCAGGGGGCCGCTGAAGGCGGGCTGGCCGCTGGCCTGAGCCAGTTCCTGATGGCGCAGGGTCTGGCTCATGATCGGCAGAAGCGCCGAACGCATTTCCCCACGGCGTTCGGGAGCCCAGAGCTGCAAGGCCTGTTCGAGCAGCGCCGGCAGCAGGTTGGAAACCCACACGGCTGACAGATGCCAGGCCAGTTGTTCTTTTTCATCCAGGACCCTGTACTGAGCACCCAGGCTGTCCAGGAGCTGGCTCAGCATGCTGGTCGCGGCTTCCGTTCCACAAAGCCCCCACCAGGGAATATGTGGTTCCTTCTCCCACAGATCGCTGTGGTCCGGCGGGAAGCTCTGCAGCGGATGCAGCAAGGCGGGTTGCCAACCCAGAGCCTGCAGAGGGTTCAGCACGGCCAATGGGGTGGCGGCACTCAGGTGGGCCACCACTCCCGGTTTGGGTCCCGATCGGTGCCGCAGCTCTTCCACAAGAGCAGGCAGCTCGCGGTCCTGCACGGCCAACAGCAACAGCTCGCAGTCGGGCAGCACCTTGGGCACGTCGCGCCGGATGGGCAAGTCATGGGAACCGCGACGGGAGCGGTCGATGAGCAGATCACACTGGAATCCGTGTGCCCGACTCAGGGCTTTCAGAACCGCACGCCCTGCAGCGCCAGCCCCTATGCAGATGCAACGAATCGACGGCATGGATTCTCCAGTTCTTTGCCCGGTGATGCGACAGGCGGGTCCGGGAGGCCCGGCACTGGAAGGAATCAGCGGCTGAGCAGGAGGGATCGCTCGGGGCCGGTGGAAACCCAGCTCAGCCGGGCGTTCAGCGAGTCAGCAAGGAACTCGAGGTAAGTTCGGGCCTCGACGGGCAGATCTTCGTAGGACTTCGCCTCGGCGACCTGCCCCTGCCAACCCGGCCAGCGGCTCCAGATCGGCTCCACGGGTCCTTCGAGCAGGGATGTATCCTCGGGAAAGTGCTCGTGCAGGACGCCATTCAGACGGTAGGCGGTGCACACAAGGATCTCCTTGACTCCGTCCAGAATGTCCAGCTTGGTGATCGCCAGATCGGTAAAGCCATTGACGCGGGCCGACTGACGGGCGGCCACCATGTCAAACCATCCGCAGCGCCGGGGCCTTCCGGTGGTGGCACCGAACTCTCCCGCACGGCGGCGGAATTCATCTTCGAACTCCGGGTCGTCAAAGGCGCTGGGAAAGGGGCCATTGCCCACCCGCGTGGTGTAGGCCTTGAAGATGCCAATGACCTGACGCACCTGCATGGGTGACACGCCGCCACCGGTACAGGCACCGCCCGCGATGGGATTGGAGGATGTCACGAAGGGGTATGTGCCCCAGTCCACGTCCAGCAGAGCGCCCTGGGCACCCTCCATCAGCACATCGGCGCCTTCGGCCAGCAGGTCGTTCACCGGACGGGAGGTGTCCCCCAGATAATCCTGCAACTCGCGGCCCACGGCCAGACTGTCTTCCAGGATCTGATCCACATCCAGCAGGGGAAGTCCGGCGGCCTTCAGTCGGTCGGCCAGCTCGAGGCAACGCTCCTGGATGCGGGGAATCAACCGTGCGGGGTCGAGGAAGTCGGCGAATCGCAGCCCACGGCGGGAGATCTTGTCCACATAACACGGACCGATGCCGCGGCGCGTGGTGCCAATGGCTTTC
The DNA here is from genome assembly GCA_020634015.1 of Candidatus Delongbacteria bacterium. Classification (NCBI taxonomy): domain Bacteria; phylum Candidatus Delongiibacteriota; species Candidatus Delongbacteria bacterium. Next base: position 20,037 of record JACKCN010000011.1, read on the forward strand.
TGGCCCGCCTCGCGTTCGGCCAGATCGTCCAGCACCAGATGCCAGGGCATGATCACATGACAGGCGGGGGAAATGATCAGGTTCTCGCTGCCGTGGCCGGCAGCCTGGACTTCGGCGATTTCGGTGCGCAGGGCCCAGGGGTCCAGAACGACACCCGGAGAGATGTAACAGAGGCAATCGGGGTGGAGGATGCCGGTGGGCAACTGATGCAGCACGAGCCGCCGCCCCCCGCGCACGACCGTGTGGCCGGCATTGGGGCCGCCTTGATAGCGTACGACGGCCTTGAACCGGGGTGACAGAGCATCGACGATCTTGCCTTTGCCCTCATCACCCCACTGGCCGCCGACGAGAATCGAGACCGGCATGAAGAGGCTCCTAGTGGCGCAGCATTTCCTTGTTCTGGTAGCGCTGGTACCATTCGATCAGGATCGGAGAGGCGATGTAGATCGAGGAGTAGGTACCCACGATGATACCCACGAACAGGGCGAATACCATCGGCTTCAGTGTTTCACCACCGAAAATGAGCATGACCACGACCACGAACAGGGTGGTGGCGGCGGTCAGGATGGTACGGCTCAGGGTCTGGTTGATGCTGGCGTTGACGATGTCGACGATCGGCCGCCCCGCCATGCGCTTCAGATTCTCACGGATGCGGTCATAGACCACGATGGTGTCGTTCAGCGAGTAGCCCACGATGGTCAGCAGGGCCGCGATGATCGAGAGGCTGATTTCCGTCTTCAGAATGGAAATGATGCCCATCATGATCAGCACGTCGTGCGCCGTGGCGGCAAGGGCCCCGATGGCGAACTTGAACTCGAAACGCACCGTGATGTACACCACGATCAGCAGCAGTGACACAACCACCGCCAGCAGGGCGTCCCACTTCAGCTCTTCACCCACGCGGGGGCCGATGCGGTCGACCTTGCGCAGTTCATGGGCATTGTTCTGGAACTTGCTGTTGAGCAGGGATTCGATGGCGGCCTGCTTGTCGGCACTGACCTGCTCACCGGGAATCTTGATCAGCGATTCGGTGCTGTTCTGCTGGATGTCCTTGAGCGTCGTGATTTCGGCGGAAATCCCGGCTTCGTTCAGGACCGTGCGCAGTTCCCCGTCGGACACCGGTTGCTCGAAGCGATACTGCAACAGGGTTCCGCCGGTGAAGTCGATGCTGTAGACCAGGCCATGGTGAATGACCATGAAGAACAATCCCACCAGCAGCAGCAGGCCGGAGGCCCCCAGTGCGTAGAAGCGCTTGCTGGCGAAATCGATCTTGCTTTCGCGAATGAACTCCATGGGAGCAGAATCTCCTAGATGCTCAGCTTCTTGGCTTCGAAGTCGGTGAAGCGCTCGAAGAGCAGATGGGTCACGATGATGGCGGTGTACATGGACGAGACGATGCCGATCATCAGGGTCAGGGCAAATCCGCGAATGGGGCCCGAACCGAACTGGTACAGCACCACACCCGCAATCAGGGTCGTGAGGTTGGCGTCCACAATGGTGGTGAAGGCGCGGTCGAAGCCGGCATCGATGGCGGCCCGGATGCTGCGCCCGGCACGAACCTCTTCACGGATGCGTTCGAAAATCAGCACGTTGGCATCCACGGCCATACCCATTGTCAGAATGATGCCCGCGATGCCGGGCAGCGTCAGGGTGGCCCCGAATGCCGCAAGAATCGCCAGAATGAAGACGATGTTCAGCACCAGGGCAACCACACTGTAGCCCCCGGGCTTGTTGTAGTAGATCACCATGAAGATGGCCACGATCAGGAAGCCGAAGATCGCCGAGTTCTTGCCGGCGCGGATGCTGTCCACACCCAGGCTGGCACCCACGGTGCGCTCTTCCACGACTTTCACGGTGGAGGGCAGGGCGCCGTGCTTCAGCAGGTTGGCCAGTTCGCGGGCTTCCTCGATGGAACTCATGCCTTCGATGATCGCCTGGCCGTTGGGGATTCGGTTGCGGATCACGGGCGCCATGAAGACACGGTCGTCCAGCACGATGGCCAGGCGGCGGTCCTTGTAGGCCTCGGTGATGCGGGCGAAGGTGCGGCTGCCTTCCTTGTTCATGCTGAGCTGCACGATGGCGCTGCCCGCCTTGCCCGAACTGTAGCCCTGGTCGATGTTCACGCCTGCATCTTCCAGCACGGCGCCGGTCAGGTCGGCCTGGCGACGCACGAGGAACAGCTCGCCGAAGTTCTCTTCGCCCATGGGCTCCATCTTGCCCAGCAGCATCTGCGAGGTGGACGGAATCACCTGCTTCACGTCATCGCGAGCCAGGATCTGAAGCACGCGGTCGCGGTTCTGCTCGCTGACCATCACACCGCTGCGGCCCTGGATCACGGTCAGCAGACTGTAGAAGGGTTCGGCGCTGTCCGGAGTGGCAGCATCCAGGCCACTGAGGGCGTCATTGGAAAGAGGATCAAGTTCGGTGGTGTCGCTGCTGGCCACGGTTTCCGTGGTGGCGGCAAGTTCCGCGGTGCTGTCGGCGGCATCGGCCACCAGACTGTCCGAGGCGGCGGTTTCCAGCTTGGCCTGCTTGTTCTTGAGCAGATTGTTGATGTCTTCCAGGACCGTATTGGTCTTGACCACATCCTCGACCAGCTTGAACTCGAGCAGGGCCGTCTTGCCGATCATGCGGCGGGCGGCTTCGGGGTCGTTCACACCGGCCAGCTCGACCACGATGCGACGCTGACCCTGCTTGGTGATCGACGGCTCCTGAAGACCCGTTCCGTCCACGCGGTTGCGCAGGATGGTCAGCGAGTTGTCGATGGCGTCCTTGGACTGGGTCTCCAGTTCGGCCAGCACGTCTTCATTGCTGCGACGCCCTTCGGCTCCGCGGTTGAAGTACTCGCTGAGCGGCAGGTCGCTGAACTTGTCGGCGAAGAGAGACCAGAAGTCGGACAGGTCGCTCAGCTCGGCATCCAGTTCGCGCAGGCGGGTTTCGAAGCGGCTGTCCTTGTTGCGGGCCAGGTTGTCGACCAGGCTGACCAGGTCCACTTCCAGCACCATGTGCATGCCGCCCTGCAGGTCCAGACCCTGCTTGATGCTCTTCGAGCGCAGCTCCACGGCTTCCTTGGGATCCATGGCATGCAGCTCTTCCGGCGTGTAGCGGGCGAGCTGGATCGTGGGATACAGCTTCCAGCCAGCCAGCAGGATAAACACCGCCAGCAGAATCCAGCGCAGGCGGTTGTTGTGGCGATGTTCCATACCTTCAAGGCTCCATGAGGTCAGATTTTTAGCAAGCCCGCAAGGTAGGATTGGCTCGGCCACAAAAGCAACGCAGAAGGACCGCTGGCAGGTCCTCATTCCGAGCTTCCCTTGAATAAGGAGAGAAAGGCATGCTTCCCGAGCTGGAAAACCCCTGGATTCTGCAGTCCAGCGAGACGATCGTCCGCAATCCCTGGTTCCATCTGCGCCGTGACCAGGTCCATCACCGCCTGAGTGGCCCCGGCCAGTACTGGGTCATCGAAGCGCGACCCGCTCTGGGTGTCGTGGCCGTGGATGATGGGGGCCGGATCGTGCTGGTGGGCCAGTTCCGCTACCCACTGGGTCATTCCAGCTGGGAATTGCCGGAAGGTGGTGGAGAACCGGGCGAGGAGCTGCTGGAAACCGCGATGCGCGAACTGAAGGAAGAAACCGGGCTGATCGCCACACGCTGGACCCGTCTGGGCCACGTGCACACCTCGAACTGCTTCAGCGACGAGACCGGCACGATCTTCCTGGCCGAAGGACTCCAGGCGGGAGATGCGGCCCCGGACCCCACCGAAGTACTGCAACTGAAGACCATTGCCCTGAAGGATGCGATGCACTGTGTGCGCCAAGGACTGATCACCGACGCCATCACCGTGGCGGGCCTCTACTTCTATCGGGATTATCTGGCAGGTGAGCTGAGCGCGGAAGCCCTGTCCGCCGAGGAGGTGCAGAAATGCCACTCCCGGCTGAATCTTTGAGGCCCGCAGCTTTGGCGACGTCTCCGGCCGGCGTTTGATAGAAGGCTTGAAACTGCTAACCTGAGCCGTTTTGTTGCCAATACTCCGCCAACTATCCGCGGATTATGACCCGGACAACCCGTCTGATGTTCAAATTGGATCCTGCATGATCAAAGTCAGCACAGTTCTGAATCGTTGGCTCTCTGCCCGCTCCCGGTGGATTCTTGCTCTTGGCATGTGCCTGTGTGCCACCCTGGTCTACCGCCTCTATCGGGACATCGCGGATGAACTTCTCTTCCAGCAGAATCACGAACTGCGCCTGGCTCTCGAGCAATCCAATGCACGCATCGACCTCCTGCAGAAGCGCATCAGCAACCTGAACGAGCAGGATTCCGACCTGCGTGAGTTCGCCCAGCTCGAAGCGATTGACGCCGACATCCGCGAGATGGGTGTGGGCGGTACGGTTCCCAGTCCGTGGAGCCGCGACCCGGAAGACTCGCAGCTTGACCGCCTGGACCAGCTGGATCGTCAGCTGGCCCTGCTCGAATCCAGCATGAGCGAGATCCGGTATACGGTGGAAGCGCGCAGCGAGGAGCTGCAGCACATCCCCAGCATGCGTCCCATCCCCGGTGCGCGCATCACGTCCGGTTTCGGCCGCCGCCCCGACCCCTTCACCAACCATCCCCGCATGCATCGCGGTGTGGACTTCCATGCCCCCATGGGCACCCAGATCGTTGCCCCCGCCGCCGGCAAGGTGATCCAGGCCAGCCGCAGCAATGGGCTGGGCCGCACGATCCGCATCGACCACGGCAACGGTGTCGTCACCACCTACGGCCACCTGCTGAAGTTTTCGGTGAAGGTGGGCGAGAATGTGGAACGGGGACAGCTGATCGGCCTGGTGGGCAACAGCGGCCGCAGCACGTCCAGCCATCTGCATTACGAAGTGGTGGTGCGCGGCAACAACGTGAACCCGACCGATTACTTCCTGGCGGATGAGCTGGCCTGGGAAGAATGAGCGACTCGTCCTCATGACGGATTCCGAGCCCCGCTGCTCCTGCGGGCATACCACCGATCACAAGCTTGTCACCCGACGTGTGGAGTACAGCTGGCTGGGCTGGCTGATGATCTTCGTGGGCATCTCCGCCCATCCGCTGCGTGTACGCTATCAATGCCTGAAATGCGATCAGGTGCTGCATGTGGAATCCGATCCCCGTGTCATTCGCGACAAGCGTCGACACGACTGAGCGCAGCCCCGGCCGTACCCATTCCCGGCACGACCCGGAATGATCGACCACAGACCTGCTCCCGAAAACCTGCACCGACCAAAGAAAAAGCCCGGCATGCCGGGCTTTCGCATTGGCCCGCGTCAGCAGACCGTTCACTGATCACACGACGCCCTGGCCTCAGTGAGCCGTGTTCGCATTGCGGTCCAGGTCGATGTTGCCGGCGGAAGTCCTCAACACCAGCTCGGGGCCACCCTTGTTCAGCTGGCCGCTGGCACGGTACTCCAGAAACTCGCCGGTGACGGCGATCGGCAGCTGGGTCCGGATGCGACCCGCGCTGGTCATGGCATCCAGGTCCAGATTCAGTCCGTCAGCCACCGTCACACTGATGTTGCCGGCCGCGGTGCTGGCATGGCAGTCCTCAGCGGGTTGCATGGTCAGCTCGGTCTCGATGTTTCCACCCGCCGTCTCCAGATCGAAGGCGGCTCCGGCTTCGGACAGTGAAATGTTGCCGCCGGAGGTGCGGGCCACCACGGGACCGCGGCTCTGCTCGATCCGGATCGAGCCGCCACTGGTGGTGGCCACCAGCTCGCCCACGGACTCACTCACCCGGATATCGCCCCCCGCGGTTTCCAGCACGGCTTTCCTGTCGCAGCTTTTGAGGTTGATCGAACCACCGGCCGTAATGGCCTGCACGGGTCCGCTGATCGCCCCCAGTGTCACTCCTCCTCCGGCCGTCTCGCAGATGGCCCGGCCATCCAGATCGCCCACGCGGATGCCGCCACCGGAAGTCGCGATGTCCACCGAGTAGGTTCTGGGAACCGAGATCGCGAAGCTCAACTCGATCTGGTCGCTGTAATTGTGCCTGCCGGTCCGATCCACGGTGACCTGCACGTCATCGCCCTTCCCGTCCATTTCGAAGCGATAGTGATCCAGCACCTCGCGCGCTTCTTCTTCGTTGCGCGCCTTGACCTTGCGTTCGATGGTCACGCGCACCTGTTCCTTGTCCCAGGACACCACCTCCACCGAACCTTCCGCGGTGTCAAGAAAGAGCGTACCGCCCGCATGGACCGTGAAGTCCTTGTCCAGCGTGTCCTCGATCCGGGCTCCGAAAGCCACGGCAGCCAGCAGGTTGCTGCCGAGCAGGCCCAGCAGCAGTTTGTGTCGAACGGTCATGGTTCCTCCAGGAGTCGGCGGTGTGAATGGTGTCCTGCGAACAGGGCCTTTCGACCGGCCTGGCGTCCCTCCGGTTTCAATCAGGAGTCCATTGGCGAATGGCGCCCGGAATGGACCTGAGGACTGGATCAGCTCGGATCAGCTTCCGGATGATCCGGCGCCAGGATTTCGGGGAAGTGCAGCTGCTCAAGGGTCTGCAGGCGCTGGTGAAAGGCATGCAGGTGCACTCCGGGCCAAGTGCGTGAAATCTGGTCCAGCCGCTCCCGCTGGTGCAGCAGGAAGCGGGCATAGACCACGGAGCCGGGCTCGCTGGGGCGGTGCTCCAGCGCCGTGCGCACAGCATTCAGCTCGTCCATCATCGCCCGGGTTTCCGGGCTGAGCCAGACCTCGGCGAAGCGGTGCGAGATGTATTCGATGGCCATGGGGCTGGGATGGGCCAGATCGTCCCCGTAGTAGCGGTAGTCGCGGAGCTCGTCCATCATCAGTTCCCAGGCCGGGAAGTAATGGATGCGCTCATGACCACGGCAAAGTTCAGCCACGGCCAGGTGCAAAGCGGATTTGCTCAGAGTGTTCTCGTGTGCGTCATCGCGCAGGTGGCGCACGGGGCTGACCGTGAGCAGCACCAGGCGCTGGGGACTGGCGGTCAGGAATTCCTCCAGGGCCTGCCCCAGGCCGGCCACCAATTCGTCCACTGACACCAGACGCCGCTCGAACCGTGAACCGGGCAAGCGATGGCAGTTGGCGGTGGCCAGTCCGCTGGAGCGATCCAGCCAGGCCCAGGCGCTGCCCAGCGCCAGCACGAGGGCGCGGGCCTCGTGCCAGGCCCGATGCCCTTCCTCGACCGCGGCATTCAGCGATTGCAGGACGGCATCCTGCTCGCGACCCGCGAAATGGCCGTGGGCTTCCAGACTGGCCCAGCCCCGGTCGCAGTCCACCAGATCCTCGCGCTGGAAGGGCTTCCCTTGATGCCAACGCGCAAGCTGGGCCGCCAGCGGGAGCGGGTGATAGACCGTGCCCAGCGGGTTGCGTGTCACGGGCAGGCCCGCGGATTGCAGACTGCCACACACATCCTGCGCGAAACAGGAACCGCAGGCGAGCAAGGGATCGGTCCACGAGAACTGAAACGGTGGGGGAGGAATCGCGATCCGGCTGCGGAACCCTTCGTCCGCGCGGCGCTGATAGTGGCGGGCCATCGCCTGGCTCCTTTCCCGGATTGTGCCCCCTGGCTTTCATTAGTTTGGCCGAGCCGTTCCGGCTGACCTCCGGAGCGGTTCGAACCTACGATTCGCCCGGCGGGTTCCAGAGAGAATGCCCGGGCTCAGCGACAGAGGCTCAGCGATGAACACAGGCGACTGGAGCACATCCATCACGCGCACGGGCGAAGGTGAACTGCATGTGCGGGGTTACGACATCTGCGAGATGATCCGCGGACTCAGTTTCGCGCAGACCGTGTACCTGATTCTCAAGGGCGAACTGCCCAGCGAGGCCGAGGCCCGGATGATCGAGGGCATGCTGGTCTCCTCGATCGATCACGGCATCACACCGCCCTCCTGCCTGGCGGCCCGCACCGTGATGAGTGGCGGCAATTCGCTGAACTCGTCGGTGGCGGCCGGCATCCTCACCATCGGTGAATCACACGGCGGCGCCATCGAGCAGTGCGCGCGCATCCTGCAGGACGGTGTGTGCCAGAATCTGAGCGCCGCCCAGGTCGTGGAAGACTGCAAGGCACAGAAGATCCGCATTCCCGGCTATGGCCACCGGATCCATGCCCGTGATCCACGCACGAGCACACTGCTCGAGCTGGCCGACTCCTGCGGCTTCACCGGCGATCACATCCGTCTGGCCGTGGGCATCATGGAAGAACTGGAGCGAGGCAGCGATCGCAAGTTGCCGCTGAATGTGGACGGCGCCATTGCCGCCATCATTTCCGAAATGGGCTTCGACTGGCGTCTGGGCAAGGGCTTCTTCATCATCGCGCGCACTCCGGGACTGGTGGCCCATGTCTACGAGGAGTGGACCACCCAGAAGCCGATGCGCAAGCTGGGCCCCCTGGGCGGCAGTTACAATGGTCATCCCGACCGCCCGCTCCCCTGACCCCACCTCCCGATCAATGCAGCTGTGTCCCCCGCTTGTTCGCAATCGGGGGATTTTCCTTTGGGCGCAAGCCGGTTCCAGCCTGGAACCGACAGAAACCTGACAGAGCTCGCCAACGGCCCGCCCTTCTGTCAGTTTGTGTCAGTCACGTTGTCAGTCCTTCGTGGCAGTCCGGATGGCGTTTCGGCCACATTCAACACTATCATCTTGTTTTGACAGGACTTTTGAAAACTGGCATCGGACTTGCCATGTCTTCATTCGTCGGCGGGCCGACCCACAAGTGGCAGGCCGGCACCCAATGACCGCAAGCAAACACATACAAAAGGAGACCGATCATGTACTACCGCAACTTCCTGCCCGCCCTGGTCGCCAAGGAAATCAACCGCGCCCTGGCTGCCGAGACCTGCGAACCCGCCGCCCGCCCGCACTTCAGCGGACACCACCTGCGCAGCGAGATTCGTGACCTGAAGGAAGGATGGGAGATCTTGCTGGAAACCCCCGGCCTGGGGAAGGAGGATCTGGAGATCACCCTGGACAAGGACGAGCTGGTGATCAGCGGCACTCTCAACACCAAGGAACTGGGCGCCGACGAGCGCGTGCTGCACAGCAACCGTCTCTACGGCAAGTTCGAACGCCGCTTCCGCCTGTCCGAGGATGTGCGCCGCGACAACATCCAGGCCAGCATCCACAACGGTGTGCTGACGGTGCGGCTGAACAAGGCCGAGAAGGCCCTGCCCTCGCGCATCGAGATCCAGAGCCAGGACGCCTGAGCCTCGCCGGTGGCACAACCGGCAGACAACACGACTTCATTCGCCTCTTTTGACTCGCCTTCACACTTCCCTGACGCATCCGCCCCGGCCTTGGCCGGGGCGGTTTGTTTTCATGCCCCATCACGCCTGCGGCGGGCCTTCCTCTGCTGGCGCGAGGGAAGGGAACTTCTGCTTCACCCCGGCACACAAGCGCCCACCGCGAGACCCCGTAGCCCGGATGAAGCCTCGGCATCCGTCACACGACGGGAGTTGCTCCGGCGCAATCCGGGGGACATGACATGTCGCTCGCACCGGACTTCTCGAACCCTCAATCTTTCATCCTCTTCCACCGGCATCCTGACACTGACGCGATCTGTGATGCTTTCCTCGGCCCGGTTTCGACCTCCTGTGATGCATC
>JACKCN010000012.1 GCA_020634015.1 Candidatus Delongbacteria bacterium
TGTAAACGGCAAGGTTTAGGTAACAGGTTTGGCCACTATTTAGGTAACAACTCGCCGTTGACTAATTGTGGCTTATCCCCTTGGCTCGCCGCGAAGGCCGGAGGCTGAAGCGGCGAGCCAAAGCGCGCATCCGTTTCCCCCAGACAAACATTCGCAAACCATACACGCAATCGATCTTTGGGAGACATCTCAAGTCCAACCGGCCAATTGCTCAAGGCTTCGGTCAAGTAACACTCTCGATTGAGGTAACGGATAGTCCCTCGACGCCGTACCACCCGTACATCCATGTGCTTGGGATAGGCCACGGAATCGACATGCCCTGGATAGGGGCGATTCGATGAGTTGTACACCTGTGCCGGTGTACGCTGACCCAGTGCCTCATGAGGTCTCACCATGTTGAAGTCCATTCGCCAGGCATCAAATGCCTCTTGCTGTGTTGCCAGATCCGCTTTCGGGTCCACCTGCAATTCAGCCCGTACATCACGGTGCATCCTTTCATGGCCACCGTTGTCCTGGGGATGCCGTGGGCGGTTCCGGTACAGGTCGATTCCCAGAGCCAACCACCACGCGGATAGCTTGGTCAATCCGCACAATCCATTGCTGGCGGCAAATGGACGCCCGTTGTCACTGTGGATCACCTTGGGCATGCCGTATTGCTCGAAGACCCGCTCCATGACTGCACGCACGCCTTCCCATTTCAGACTGGGAAGCGCCTGGATCGCGAACAGGTACCGACTGTATTCGTCCCGTAGTGTCAACGGATCACAGCGGATTCCATTCCGAACATGCCACCATCCTTTGAAGTCTATGGTCCATACATCATTTGGAGCTTGTGCCGGAAGACCTTGCTGGAGACGAATACCCCCAGAGTGCCCCTGGCGGCGAGGAGGCACCATTCCACACTTTCCGAGCACGCGTCCGATTGTACGCTCGCTTGGAACCTCATCCTCCGGGTGGGACCGCAGAAGTATCACACGAAGTTTCTGAGGACCCCATGTCGGATGGAGATTGCGCTGACGCACGATCTCCATCACCATTTCTCCGACTGCTGGGTCCGGATCCGGACGTGGTCCCCGCTTCTGATCTTCCAGCCCGACAATGCCGAGCTGTTTGAACCTGTGAATCCACTTGTACCCAACTCTTCGGCTGATACCTGCTTCGCGACAAAGCTCCGATATGTTCGCTCCGCTCCCCAGAGCTGCAAGCACGAACTCATGGCGTGACTTCACTGCAGTAACCTCTTTCCAGCTCATCGTCGGTCCTCCTTGGATACCGACGATATTCTGGCGAACTGTTACCCAAACTCTGGCTAAACCTGTTACCTAAATCGTGGCCTCGTACCCGAAGGCAGGGTGGGATGGGGGCGACCAAAAATCGTCATTCCCGCGCATGCGGGAATCCCGATCGGTTACACGACAAGCATCTTTGTGTCAATCCCTCGCGACACTGCAACAGAGATTCGCACCTGAACCCCTTGTCCCCATTTACATCACATCCCCGGTTCACTGCATTGAGGAATTGCTGGAGACCGGAAGTGAAACTCCCCACAGTATACATCTTGGCCAGTCGCCGCAATGGTGTCCTGTATGTCGGGGTGACAAGTGATCTCGTGCAGCGGATCCATCAACACCGATCAGGGCTGTTCGAAGGATTCTGCAGGAGATATTCTGTGCATCGGCTTGTTCATTTCGAACACCATGGAACCATGGAAGCTGCAATCTTGCGTGAGAAGAGGATCAAGAAATGGCGGCGTGCATGGAAGATCCAACTGATTGAAGCGGGGAATCCTGAATGGGTGGATCTTTGGGCAGGGTTGCGGGATGTGTGATTGGGTTTGAATGTGGTTTGCGGTGTAACCGCTCGGGGCCCCCGCTTTCGCGGGGGTGACGTTCTTGTGGGGAGTGACATTCTGCTGATCGATTGCCGCTCTTTCGAGCCTGCATGAGAACAAAGGCCCGGGCTTCAGCCCGGGCCTTTTGATTCACACAAGGTGCGCCACCCTCAGGGCAGCGGGCTGCGGCCGATTTCGTTCATGCTGCCGGGCTCGGCGCGCAGTTTGATTTCCTCGCCGGAGCCGACCTTGAGGATGCCTTCGTACCACACGTCAAAGCCTTCGATCTTCAGCTGGTAGCTGCCGGGCATCAGGTCGAAGACGGTGCCGCTGGCCATTTCGTCAATGCCGGAGATCGAGAGTTCCACGCGCTTCTTGCCGTCGATGTAGACGCTGCACATGCCTTCCTCGGACATCACCACCAGCTTGGAGGGGCGCACGGCCACTGGTGCTGCGGCCGTCGTCGTGGTCGTGGTCGTGGTGGTGGTTTCCTGGATGCCCACGCTGCCGGTGGCGTCCATGCCGCTCACGTTCATGGTCAGGCCCACACCCTCCATGCCGGCCATGCCGGGAACGCCCATGCCCACTCCCACGCTCACGGTCTGGGAGGGAGCGCCGCTGACGGCCGTGGTGCTCACGGTGGTCGTGACCTGTTCGGTGGCCGGGGCCGCGGCCACGGGCTGGCTGCCGGGCAGGGGCACGGTGTCCAGCACCTGCACCTCGCCGTTGTTGAGGCTGATCCGGGTCAAGTAGCCGCCGGGCAGATCCACGGTGACATCGCTGTGCTTCTCGACCTTGAACAGCCCCTTGACCGCGTAGACCTCGATCAGGTGCTTGCCGTGGCTGGCCTCGGTGACCACCTTCATGCCCTCGCCGGGGCTCAGGTCCTGGCCGTCGAGCTTGGCGATGAACTTGGTGCTGGTGTAGATGAATTCAAGGCGCGCCGCCTGATTCGGGTTGCCGGCGGGTGTGTCCGCAAAACTCTGCAGGGCCAGGCCCAGCAGCATGCAGAGGGCGAGCATCAACTTCTTCATCGGGTCTCCTGTTTGCTGTCGTCAATGCATGAGCAGATCGAATTCCGGCTCGGGACCCATTGTTCCCGGTCGGTGGCCCCTGGGCCGGGGCGATCAGGACCAGCCCAGCGGACCGGTCAGTTCCTCGACCGCCTCGAGCACCTGGCAGGATTGCACCAGGGCCTTCATCGTATTGTGATCGTTGTAGAGCGGGCGATCCACGTCCAGGAAGGGCACATGCTCGCGAATCACGTTGCGGGCGCGCGTGACACCCGCGCCGTTGGTGAAGCCCCGGAAGTCCAGGGCCTGGGCGGCCGCCATCATCTCGATGCCCAGGATGCCGAAGGCGTTGTCCAGAATCTGCTCGTTCTTGAGGGCCGTGTTCATACCCATCGAGACGAAGTCCTCCTGGTCGGCGGCAGCGGGAATCGAGGCCACCGAGGCGGGCGCACAGAGCATGCGCTGCTCAACGATCAGGGTGTCGGCCGTGTACTGGCTGAGCATCATGCCGCTGTACATGCCGGCGCCCTTGGTCAGGAAGGAAGGCAGCCCCACACTGAGCGCCGGATTCAGCAGGCGGTTCAGGCGGCGTTCGCTGAGCACGCTGACCATGGTGATCGCCGCCGAGACCATGTCCATGGGCAAGGACACGGGCGTGCCCTGGAAGTTGGCACCGGTGAGGGTCAGGTTCTCATCGGGGAAGAAGATCGGGTTGTCGCCCACCCCGTTCAGTTCGATCTCGACCTGGCTGCGCGCCCAGCGCAGGGCGTCGTGTGCGGCTCCGATCACCTGGGGCGTGCTGCGCATGGAGTACGCGTCCTGGACCTTGGTCTTCATCTTGCCGCTCAGCAGGTCGCTGCCCTCGAGGCAGGCCCTTATCGAGCGCGCGCTGCGCACCGCGCCGCTGAAACCACGCACCTCGTGCAGGCGGCTCTCGTAGGGGCGCATGTTGGCCAGCAGAGCCTCCAGGCTCATCGCGGCGGTGATCTCGGCCTGGCGCAGCCAGCGGTCCATGTCGTACAGTTCAATGGCGCTGATCGCCGTCAGCAGATTGCTGCCGTTGATGGTGGCCAGCCCGTCGCGGGCCTGCAGCCCGGGCACGGGAATCCCGGCCTTGGCCAGGGCGTCGGAGCCCGACATGCGCTCGCCCTGGTACCAGGCTTCGCCCTCGCCCATCATCAGCAGCGCGATCTGGGACATGGGGGCCAGGTCGCCACAGGCGCCCACACTCCCCTTCTTGCAGACCACGGGCGTGACACCGCGGTTGAGCATCTCCACCAGCGTCAGCGTGATCTCGGGACGGCAGCCGCTGTTGCCGTGGGCGTGCACGTTGATGCGGCCCACCATCGCGCCGCGCACATGCTCGATGGGCGCGGGCTCGCCAATGCCGGCGCTGTGATTGTAGATCAGGTACTTCTGGAATTCCTTGACCTGCTCATCGTTCAGCACCACCTCGGAAAACTCGCCGATGCCCGTGTTCACTCCGTACATGATCTCGTGGGCCGCGATCTTCTTCTCCAGCATCGCGCGGCACTTCGTGATCGCCTGCAGACTGGCGGGCGCCAGTTCCACCTTCTCGCCGTGGCGCGCGATGGCGACCAGCTTCTCGATGCTCAGGCCGCTGCCGTCCAGGATGATGGCCATGATATCCTCACTGTAGATGGAGTGCCAAGGGCCCGCTCCCGCGGGGGAGGGGCCACAGAGGAACGATGGCACACAGGCACCGGGTCGTGTGCGCCGTGATGGCGGATCAGAACTCCGCCAGGGTCTTTTCGATGATGTCCACGCATTCCAGCAACTGCTCTTCCGTCATCACCAGGGGTGGTGCGAAGCGGATGATGTCGTTGTGCGTGGGCTTGGCCAGCAGGCCGTTCTCCTTGAGGGCCAGGCAGACATCCCAGGCGGTCTTGCCGTTTCTGGGCTGGATCACGATGGCGTTCAGCAGGCCCTTGCCGCGCACCAGGCTGATCATCGGGTGCTGGAGTGCCGAGAGGCGCTCGCGGAAGATCCGGCCCAGGCGCTCGGCGTTTTCCGCCAGCTGCTCGTCCTTGACCACTGCCAGAGCGGCCAATGCGACACGGCAGGCCAGCGGATTGCCGCCGAAGGTGCTGCCGTGTTCACCGGGCTGGATGCAGAGCATGATCTCGGCATCCGCGAGCACGGCCGACACGGGCAGCACACCTCCGGAAAGTGCCTTGCCCAGAATCAGGATGTCCGGGCGCACGTCTTCGTGATCGCAGGCCAGCATGCGGCCCGTGCGCGCGATGCCGGTCTGTACTTCATCGGCGATCATCAGCACATTGTGTTTGGTGCACAGCGTGCGCACACCGCGCAGGTAGCCCTCGTGCGGCACGAACACGCCGGCTTCGCCCTGGATGGGTTCCACCAGAAAACCGCAGACATCCGGATTGGACAGCGCCGTCTCCAGCGCGGTCAGGTCGTTGTAGGGCACCACATCGAAGTTGGGCATGAAGGGCCCGAAGCCCTTGCGACAGTCGGGATCGGTGCTGGCGGAAATGATGGCCATGGTGCGGCCGTGGAAATTGCCTTCGCAGACCACCACCCGGGCCCGGTTCTCGCCGATGCCCTTCTTCATGTAGCCCCACTTGCGCGCCAGCTTGATCGCGGTCTCGTCGCCCTCGACGCCGGTATTCATCGGCAGGGCCATGCTGAAGCCGAATGTCTCACACAGGGTGCGCTCGTACTCGCCGAGCACATTGTTGAAGAAGGCGCGGCTGGTGAGTGTCAGGGTCTGCGCCTGCTCGGTGAGCGCCGCGATGATGCGCGGATGGCAATGTCCCTGGTTGACGGCACTGTAGGCCGAGAGGAAATCGTAGTAGTGGATGCCTTCGGGATCCCAGACGTGCACCCCTTCGCCCCGGGCCAGCACCACGGGCAAGGGGTGATAATTGTGGGCGCCGTACTGTTCCTCCAGCTCGATTGCCTCGGCGGAGCTGACCTGCCCGTAGCTCAATGCGGTCAGGGTCTTGCTCATGGATGCCTCCAGGGAAATTGGGTGTCGTTCGGACAGGAATTCATGTTCGGGGTCGAAAACGGGCAGCCAGAACCGCTCAATCGCGGATTTGCTGGTCCTTGAAGCCGCGCCCAACATCGGAAAGGGCTGCAGCAAACTCAATTCGTGCTTTTTTCACTCTCAGCCAGTGAGGCGCATTGGCGCGTCTTCCGCCCTGATCCAGATCACAGGACAAGTCACGCACATCCCCACCTGCCGGTTTCCTGTGATCGGCAGGCGGGCCCCGGAACTTGGGTGCCATTGGGCAAGGACCCGCACCCACCGGATTCCCCGGTGCCCCGTTCGTCACATTTTGCGGCATGGGCCTTGGCGCAGCCCTATATTCCGCGTGGTCCGGAATCCGTCCCGAAAACATGGACTGGTTTCCACTCGAACCCCACGAACCTGAACTCACGGGGGACTCCATGAGCCGCAAGGCTCCACAGCACTGGGTGCGCGCCGCTTTCCGGCAGGCCATGCACCCCGGTCCCGGCATCGGCGGCAACCGCTGATGTCCGCGGACAACAGCCCATTCACTCGGCAGGCCCTGACCCTGCGGATCTACGCACTGCTGACCGTGGTGGGCGTGGTCTATTCTCTCGTGGGCCAGATCGGCACGCTGGTCACCGGCGGCGATGTCTATATCGTTCGCGGAATTCTGGTCGAGCTGATCTACTGGTACGCCTGGGGACCGCTGATTCCCTGGATCTACCGGATGGTCGAGCGCCAGATCCAGCGCGGCATCGGCACGCGCGAGCTGGTGATCAGGCAGTTCCTGGCCTCGCTGGTCTTTCCCCAGCTGGCCTGGCTGGCCCAGGTTCCGCTCTGGTTGATCTACTACTTCTGGTCCCAGGCCCTCACCGGCCGTCCCGTGATGGGCATGCTGGAGATCCTGAAGTACAACTTCCGCTCGTACTATCTGGATTACTTCGGGCTGTTTCTGGGCTCGGTGGTCTATGCGGGCATCGCGGGTGCCAGTCTGGCGCGGCTTTGGTGGCTGCGCTACCGGCAGGCTGAACTGGACCGGCTGCAACTGGAATCCCAACTGGCGCGCAGCGAGTTGCAGGCGCTGAAGATGCAGCTGCATCCGCACTTCCTCTTCAACACGCTGAACTCGATTTCCTCGCTGCTGCGTCGTGATCCGGAAAGCGCCGACCGGATGATCGCGCGGCTGGGTGAGTTCCTGCGCATGACCCTGGAGCGGGGTGAAAGTCCCGTGGTGAGTCTGGCCGACGAACTGGATTTCGTCGAGCGCTATCTGGCCATCGAGCAGATCCGCTTCGGCGAGCGCCTCAAGGTGGATGTGGAGGTGCAGCCCGAACTGAACAGCCTGATCGTGCCCAACCTGATGCTGCAGCCGATCATCGAGAATGCGGTGCGGCATGGGGTGGCCCGGCGGGCCGAAGCGGGCTGGATCCGGATTCAGGCCCGCATCGAGAACGGGCACGCCGTGATCCAGGTCATCGACAGTGGCGCCGGCGAGCACGGCACGCCCCGGCGCCAGACCCCCGAGAACGAAGGCATTGGCCTGCGCAACACGCGCGAACGCCTGCGACAGGTCTATGGTGCTGCGGCCAGTCTGGAACTGCATCGCCACCAGGATGGACGATTCGAAAGCCGGATCCAGATCGCGCTGCCCGGCCCCGAGACCGAGGAGAGCCCATGAGCACCAGTCCTGCCCGCGTCCTGATCGTGGACGACGAACAACTGGCACGCGAGCGCGTGCGAGAACTGCTGGGCGAGCATGCCGACTTCCAGGTCAGCGGCGAATGCGCCAATGGTCTGGAAGCCCTGCAGTACATCGAGAAGGACCCGGTGGATGTGATCTTTCTGGACATCCAGATGCCCGTGATGGATGGTTTCGAGCTGCTGCAGGAACTGGACAGCGCCACCCGCCCGCGCGTGGTTTTCATCACGGCCTGGGACCGCTATGCCCTCGAAGCCTTTCGCGCCCATGCCCTGGATTACCTGCTGAAACCCTTTGACGCCGACCGCTTCCGTGAGATGCTGGATCACGTGCGCAGCACCCTGAAGGACGAGGCCGGCCAGAGCCTGCGCTCCCAGCTGGAAAGCCTGCTCGAGGAGATCCGGCGCGAGCGCTCCTGGATCGATCGCTTCGTGATCCGCACCGGCAGCCGCGTGATTCTGGTTTCCGTGGACGATGTGGACTGGATCGAGGCCGAGGGCAATTACGTGACCCTGCACTGTGGCGAGCACAACTGGATGCAGCGCGAGACCATCAGCGCCCTCGAGCAGCGTCTGGACCCGGCCCGCTTCTGCCGGATCCACCGCAGCGCCATCGTGCGCCTGGACCGGATCCGTGAACTGCAGCCTGCCAGTCATGGAGATTTTCTGGTGCTGATGAAGAGCGGCAAGAAGCTGCAGATGAGTCGCAGTTATGCGAGGCGCTTCAAGGCGCTGGGCTGAGCGGCCCGTTGCCCGCGTGGCAATCCGGCTGAAAACAGGGCAAACCCATTCGTCCCTGAACGCTGGATTGCCCCTCAAGGGAATGCGTGATTGGGGCCGTCATGGGAACGGATGACAGAGGGCGCGAGGACCAGCAATGGGAATCGCGCCTTTTTTCTTGCCGCTCCGGGCTCGGGAGTCACGGACCTCCGCCATGGATGCCTGTCCTTCGATATACTGGCGCCCATGCCACTTGCAGGACCTTCACCCTACCGGCCCCCGTGGGGCTTTTCCAACCGCCACGTCCTCACGATCTGGCCGACCCTGGTCCGTCCACGCCCGCGCCCCGCGCTGCGGCGCAGCGAATTCACCACGGATGACGGGGACTTTCTGGAACTGGACTGGTGGATGACTGCCACCGGTTCCAACAGGCTGGCCGTGCTCTGTCATGGGCTGGAGGGCAGTTCGCGGGCCGTGTACATGCTGGGCATGGGCCGGGCGCTGGTCGAGGCGGGCTGGGATGTGCTGCTGATGAACTTCCGCGGCTGCGGGGGCAGGCCCAACAGGCTCTGGCGCTCCTACCACAGTGGCGAGACGGGCGACCTGCTGCAGGTGCTGCGGCACTGTGCCGCCGATGGCCGCTGGAACTGCCTGCTGCCGCTGGGCTTCAGTCTGGGCGGTAGCGTGGTGCTGAATCTGATGGCCCGCCATGACCACGAGCTGCCCAGCAGCGTCACCGGAGCGGTGGCGATTTCGGTGCCCTGCGACCTGGCCGGCTGCGCCCGCCAGATGGAACGCCGCGAGAACTGGCTCTACATGCAGCGCTTCGTGCGGCGCATTCAACGCAAGCTGAGGGAAAAAATAACCCGGCTGGACACCGGGCTGGACGAGGCGACAATTTCTCGGATGCGCACCTTCGTGGATATCGATGGGCACTATACGGCACCCGCGCATGGTTTCGAGAGTGCGGAGGATTACTGGTCCAGAGCCTCCTGCCTGCCCGATTTGGAACAGATCCGACGCTCGACCCTGCTGATCAGCGCCCTCGACGACCCCTTCCTGACTCCCGAGTGCTATCCGCGCAAATCCGCCGCCTCAAGCGACTGTTTCTGGCTTGACACTCCTCCTGCTGGAGGACACCTGGGATTCGTGGGGCGCTGGCAGGGAACGCACTACTGGCATGAAATCAGGGCCTGCGAGTTCGCGCACTCGCTGATCGAAACTGGCTCGGGCCCCGCTGGAAATCGCTGAAGATCTGCCCTGAGCATGCGCCAATAATGCAGCCCAAGTTGCATGAAAACATCTGTTTGTATTCAGGCAGCGCAGACCTGCACCGGGAAGATGCAGGTATCGATCAACAGGCGATCGCGGGCCGGGCGGCCGAATGCGACGCCTTTTCTTCCTTCTGCGCCGAGTGCACGCGCAGGGTGGGGTGATCACCCCTGAGGATCATCGCCACGAGATCGCTGCTGTCCTGCACGATCTTGTCGTAGCGGTCCTTGCCAAGAACGGCAATAACTTCCGCTGGATTCATCTGAACCCCCCTTCAAGCGTTACCACACACACCGTTTGCCGGGCTTGCCAAGCCCGTTGCCGGTCGTCGCGTTGCACATCGACCCCCCAGTCGAGAACCGCTTCGGAAGTGAGTTCTGAAGCAGGTGCAGGCGATTTTCCAGCCAGTCGGAACATTGGAACTCCACCAATTCTTTCCAAAGGATTTCTCGATCCCGGAAAGCTTTTGGCCACCGTCAACCACTTGGTGCAAGGCCACCGTCTTCGTCGGGGCAAGTACACCAGAAGGGCCGCAATGTCGGTTCCCGACTGGAGTCAACAGCAAGAACGGGGCCAATGACGAAATGTTTCCTCAACTCGACACTTCCCTGAATTCGAGCCGCCGGACCCGTGAGTCGCGAGTCCGGCGAGTTGCAAAGGGCCCGTCGTAACCCGGGCCCTTTGTGATGTGCAGAGACAGGACTTTCGGGAGAAAGCCCGCGAAGAGAGTTCTAAAGCAGTTGCAGAACGTAGTTGGGCATGCTGTTGGCTTGCGCCAGCATGGCCAGCCCGGACTGCATCAGGATCTGGGCCCGGGTGAAGCCGGCCATTTCCTGGGCGAAGTCCGTGTCGCGAATGGTGGACTCCGATGCCGTGGCCGTTTCCTGGGCGATCTGCAGGTTGCTGATCGTGTAGCCCAACCGGGTCACGAAGGCACCCAGTCGGGTCCGCTCGCTGTCCTTGGTGCCAATGGCGGAATCCATCTGGGTCAGGGCCGAGAGCGCCATGGTGGTGTTGGTCAGGTCCGCGGAATTCAGCCCCAGCGAGGAGGCGGTCATGGCCGTCAGCGACACCGAATAGTAGTCCTGATTCTGCGTGGTACCCGTGCCCACCTGCAGCCGCACACCGCCGTTGGTACTGCCCGAGCTGTAGGTGCCATCCAGCAGGTTCATGCCGTTGTAGTTGGTCACCGACGCGATCCGCGTGACCTCGCTCTTGAGCTGCTGGAACTCCACATCCAGATAGCTGCGGTCCAGACTGGACAGGGTGCCGTTGGCCGCCTCGACGGAAAGCGCCCGCATGCGGATCAGCTTTTCGTCAATGGTCGCCAGCGCTCCCTCGGCGGTCGCCAGCAGGTTGATGCCATAGTTGGCATTGCGTTCCGCCTCTTCCAGACTGGCGATCTGGGCTCGCAGGCGTTCGGACACTCCCAGGCCGGCCGGGTCGTCCCAGGAATGATTGATGCGCAAACCGGATGACAGTCGCTCGACTGACTTCTCGAGATCGCTCGAGTTCTTCGCCACCGTCCGCTGCGCGGCCATCGAGGTGACGTTGTGGTTGATACGAAGGGACATGGTGAACCTCCTGGTGAAATCTGGCCACCCTATCGGAGAGTTCTGAACTTTCTGCAGTCCTGTAAAAACAAATACTTGACTCGTTGCCACGCTCCCAAGTCCAATAATCACAACGACTAGCGAGCTTGGCCAGTTCTGAAATTCAGCACTTCGGAAGTTGAGAAGAATGAGGGGCGAGGGCCGGGCGCGGAAAAATCTGCCCTGCTCGGTGAATCTTCAGCTTTGGAGAATGAGTCGGGCTGCGGTACCGGACACTGGACCCGTCGATCGGAAAGGTCACGAGGTGGGTGGCACCAGGATCGGCGGGCCCCGAGAAGGCCGGGGCCGCTCTTCATGACGAAGAGCGACCCCGGTCGGGAGGCAAATGGCTCGAGGTGGTGGCCCGATCAACTCCACGGGGAGCCCGGGCCGGGCGTCATCGGGCGATCAGAACAGGCCCGCCACGATGTTGGGCAACTGGTTTGCCTGCGAGGTCATGGCGATGGTGGTCTGCATCCGGATCTGCGCGCGGGTCAGGCTGCTCATGGTTTCCGCCATGTCGGCATCCCGCACGGTGGACTCGGAGGTCACCGTGTTCTCGCGATGGATCATCATCGATTCCAGGGACAGTTGGAGACGGCTCACGTAGGAGCCCACCCGGGTCTGTTCGGTGCTCTTCAATATTTGCGCCGCATCGATGGTGCCAATGGCGGCCTGGGAGAGCGCCGTGTTCGTGAGTGACACGGAATCCAGGCCCAGGGCGCCAAGGCGCATGTCCGCCAGATTGACGTGGTAATAATCCTGGTTGGACACGTTGTAGGTGCCCAGATGGAACTTGATGCCCTGCCCATTGGGACCGCTGGCCCCCTGGGAATAGGTGCCATCCAGCAGCTTGATCCCGTTGTAGCGCGTCACTTCGGCCACCCGGTTGATCTCGCTCTTCAGTTGCTGGAATTCGTGATCCAGGTAACTGCGGTCCAGGCTGGACAGGGTGCCGTTCGAGGCTTCCACGGCCAGGGCTCGCATTCGCGTGAGCTTGTCATCGATGTTGTTCAGGCCCGCCTCGGCGGTCGAGAGCAGATTGATGGCATAACTCGCGTTGCGCTCGGTTTCCACCATGGACCCGATCTGCATCCGCATTCGGTCGGAGACCGCCATGGCGGCCGGATCATCCCAGGCCTGGTTCACGCGCAGCCCCGAACTCAGTCGATCGATCGAGGTCTGCGACTCGCGATCAACCTTGTACAGATTCCGGTGCGCCACCATCGAGATGACGTTGTGATTCATACGCAGTGACATGGAACCCTCCGTGGACATGCTCCGGCCTTCCGACCGGATGCTTTCCGTTCGTGTCGTCAATGCGCCAGTAGATCAGCAAGGCAAGGTACCCACGTCGCACAGGGTGCTGCGTCTGCTTGGCAAGATGTCGTTGGGTCAGGTTGCGAGGCCTTTTCCCGGTTCTCCACACCCCGATTTTCGGGTGTTGCGAAGAATCCTTTAATCCTCGTCTTCCGGTTCGGTCTCCGGATTGTCGCCGAAGAGGGCTTCGTAGTCGAAGACGACTTCGGGTTCCGGTTCCGGTTCGGGTGGGGTTGTATCCTCGGGAAGCAGAGCCAGGTACGCCGAGGCGGGAATGACCTGAAGCTCGGCCAGCTTGGCCGTGATCAGCTCGCGCAAACCAGCCACGACCCTGTCGAGGCTGCGGCCAATGCATTCCAGGCCGCGCAGCTCATCCAGCGCGGGAAGCAGCAGTGAGTCGATTTCACGCCCGTCGGCATAGATGTCCACGATGTAGGCGCGCAGCTCGCGTTCGTCGGAGGTCCAGGGCAGGACGCGCTGGAAGCACAGCCAGAATTCATACCCGTGCAGGCTCAGTTTCCAGTCCTGCAGGTTGGCGGCTTCCTGTTCTTCCTCGCGGCGCGGGGCATTGCGGTTGCCCGTGGCCTGGCCGCGGCCCCTGCCACGGCTGGAGTCTCCGCTGCGGGAGTCGCCACCGGCCCGGGGATCCCGGGGTTTTCCGTCGCGCGTCCCGCGCGTGCCGGCGGCCGCAGTGTTTCCACGGGAATCAGCAGTACCCGGTCGCCCCCCGCGACGGGATTCACCGCGACGCGGTTCGGCGCTGGAGGCATCACCGGGGCGCTTCTCACCAGCCGCGGGCGGCCGATTGGCATTGCGGGACTCCCCACGCCCGTCCGACCTGGAATCGTTCCGGCGGCCTCGAGCCGGTGCAGCTGCAGGGTCCTTGGGCTGCCCCTCACGGGGTTTGCTGGCGTCGGCTGCACGCCCTTCGCGGTTCTCGTTGGGACGACGACTGCGCCCCTCGCGCCGGGGCTGGTTGCTGCGCTCTCCCGCGGGCTTGTCGGCTGCGGGCCGGGGTGGGCGATTGTCGGCCGCGGGGCGGGGAGGACGGCTGTCGGCTCCCGGGGCCTGTCCTTCGGGACGTGGGCTGTTGTCGCCGGAGGAGGCACTGCGCGGGCGACGGCGTCCGCGATTCTGGGAACGGCCGCCGCGACGGGAGCCGCCATTGTTGCCGGATGAGGAGCCGTCCGGCCCTCCTGGAGAGCCCGAAGCGGGCGGGGTGGTGTTTTCCATGGCGCGGAATATAGGAACTGCCCCTTGGCCTCCGCGCGCTTCATTGGCTGGAACTGCATGAGCGGGCCGGTCCCGGCTGGAATTCGCGGGGCTCCAGATGGCGAACACTGTTATTTCAGGCAGGATCCGGACCTTCCAGCCTTGCCTTTTCCTTGCCCTACAGTTAACATGCGGACCAATTTGCGGGAATACAGGACCTGAAAGGTCCAGTTTGAGAGATGAAAGAACCGCCATGCTGCGAATCAGCCGCCAGACAGACTACGGTGTCTTCCTGATGACCATCTTCGGCCGTGAGGAAGTGGGCAAACTGATCAGTGCCCGGGACCTCGTGGCGCGCACACAGCTCCCCTTGCCCATGGTCAGCAAGATCCTCAAGGGCCTGGCGCGCAACGGCATCCTCGAGTCGCAACGTGGAGTACACGGCGGCTACTATCTCAGCCGGCCGGCGGACCAGCTTTCCGTCTCCGAAATCATCGAAGCCATCGACGGACCCATCGCCATCACCGAAT
Organism: Candidatus Delongbacteria bacterium; assembly: GCA_020634015.1. Classification (NCBI taxonomy): domain Bacteria; phylum Candidatus Delongiibacteriota; species Candidatus Delongbacteria bacterium. Next base: position 14,190 of record JACKCN010000012.1, read on the forward strand.
GCGTGGATGAGGAAACCGGCTGCCGCTTCAAATCCGTGTGTCCCATGCACAGCAACTGGAGTCGGATCAACATGGCCATCGCCTCGGCGCTGTCCGATGTCACTCTGGCACAGATGTGCGACTGGGACCGACCGATGCCTCGCCTGAACCTGGGCAAGGCATTCGGCAATGGCAGCATCGGCAACGGCCGGACAGCGGCCGCGCCCCTCTCCGATGGATCACAGCAGGAGCCCAATTCATGACCCCCGACGACGGCATCAAGCCCGGCCTGAGCGAGAGCGAAGCCCAACTGGAAGCCCTGACCCAGAGCGAGTACAAATACGGTTTCGTGACGGAAATCGACACCGACGCGCTGCCTCCGGGCCTGAACGAAGACGTGATCCGTGCCATCTCGGCACGCAAGAACGAGCCTGAGTTCATGCTCGAATATCGCCTGAAGGCTTTCCGCCACTGGCAGAAGATGACCCTGCCCGAATGGGCGATGGTGCACTACCCCACCGTGGATTTCCAGGCCATCAGCTACTTCTCGGCCCCGCGCAAGAAGGATGGCCCCGCCAGCCTGGACGAGGTGGATCCCGAACTGCTGAAGACCTTCGAGAAGCTGGGCATCCCTCTGGGCGAGCGCGAACGCCTGGCCGGCGTGGCCGTGGACGCGGTATTCGACAGCGTCTCGGTGGCCACCACCTTCAAGGGCAAGCTGAACGAGCTGGGCATCATCTTCTGCCCCATTTCCGAAGCGGTGCAGACTCACCCCGAGCTGGTCAAGCAGTATCTGGGGTCGGTGGTGCCCGCGGGCGACAATTTCTACGCTGCCCTCAACGCCGCGGTCTTCAGCGACGGATCCTTCGTCTACATTCCCAAGGGCGTGCGCTGCCCGATGGAACTGAGCACCTACTTCCGGATCAACGCCCAGAACACGGGCCAGTTCGAGCGCACCCTGATCATCGCCGACGAAGGCGCCTATGTCAGCTATCTCGAAGGCTGCACGGCCCCGATGCGCGACGAGAACCAGCTGCACGCGGCGGTGGTGGAACTGGTGGCCCTGGATCACGCGCGCATCAAGTACTCCACCGTGCAGAATTGGTACCCGGGCGACAAGGACGGCAAGGGCGGGATCTACAACTTCGTGACCAAGCGCGGTCTCTGCGCGGGCGATCACAGCCGCATTTCCTGGACCCAGGTCGAAACCGGCAGCGCCATCACCTGGAAATACCCCAGCTGCATTCTCAAGGGCGACCACAGCGTGGGCGAGTTCTACAGCGTGGCCCTGACCAACAACATGCAGCAGGCGGACACGGGCACCAAGATGGTGCACCTTGGACGCCACACCAGCAGCACCATCATCAGCAAGGGCATCTCGGCCGGACGCGGGCAGAACACCTACCGCGGCCTGGTGGAGATTCACAAGAACGCCCACGGCTCGCGCAACTTCTCGCAGTGTGATTCCATGCTCATGGGCGACCGCTGCGGGGCGCACACCTTTCCCTACATCGATGTGCGCAATCCCAGCTCGAAGGTGGAGCACGAAGCCACCACCTCGAAAATCAGCGAAGACCAGATCTTCTATTGCCAGCAGCGCGGCATCGATCTGGAGGACGCCGTCTCGATGATCGTCAACGGATTCTGCAAGGAAGTGCTCAGCGAGCTGCCCATGGAATTCGCGGTGGAAGCCCAGAAACTGCTGGGTGTCAGTCTGGAAGGCAGCGTCGGCTGAGAGCCGGCGCGAACAGAGGAACACACATGCTCAGCATCAAGGATCTGCACGCCCGCGTGGCCGAGAAGGAAATCATCAAGGGAATCAGCCTTGAGGTCGGCGCCGGGGAAGTGCACGCCATCATGGGGCCCAATGGCTCGGGCAAGAGCACGCTGGCCAATGTGCTGGCGGGCCGAGAAGGTTATGAAGTCACCTCGGGCAGCATCGTCTACAATGGCATGAACCTGCTGGAACTGGAGCCGGAAATCCGGGCCCGCGAGGGCATTTTCCTGGCCTTCCAGTATCCGGTGGAGATTCCCGGCATCAGCAACACCTACTTCCTGCGCACGGCGCTCAACGCCATTCGACAGCACCGGGGCGAGGAAGAGCTGGACGCGCTGGACTTCCTCGAGCGTGTGCGCGCCAAGGTGAGCGAACTGCACATGGACGAGTCCCTGCTGAAGCGCCAGTTGAACACGGGCTTCTCCGGCGGCGAGAAGAAGAAGAACGAGATCCTGCACATGGCCGTGCTGGAACCGAAACTGGCCATCCTGGACGAAACGGATTCCGGGCTGGACATCGACGCCCTGCGCATCGTGGCCGATGGCGTGAATGCCCTGCGCGGCAAGGATCGTTCGATCATCGTGGTGACCCATTACCAGCGCCTGCTGGAGTACATCGTGCCCGACCGGGTGCATGTGCTGGCCGACGGACGCATCGCCGCCAGTGGGGACAAGGATCTTGCTCTCAAGCTTGAAGAAAGCGGCTATGGCTGGATCAAGTCTCACGCGGAGGTCCAGTGATGCCTGACTCACACGGACTCGCCGCCCGTCTGGAAGCCGTGACCGAACCGGCCGAGCGTGTGACTCTGGCCCGCGAGGCTCTGGCCCTGGGCCTGCCGCAGGCCCGCTCCGAGAACTGGAAGTACACGCGCACTCAGGGCCTGGACGCACTGCCCTGGTCGCCCGCCGCCGGTCTGGCGGAAAGCGACACGCGCACGCTGCTGGCCGAACTGGAGCAGCGTCTGCCCTTGGATGGCCCGCGTCTGGTCTGGGCCAATGGCAAGTTCCAGGCCGAACTGAGCCGCCTGGACGGCCTGCCCGAAGGGCTGGAGTTCAGCCTGATTGACCGGGCCGGCGAGCAGGAACTGTTGCGGCGCCGCAAGAACCGCGCGCTGCCCGAGGAGCGCCATCCGCTGGACACGGTCAACGCGGCCCTGTTCAACACGGGATTCCAGCTGGTGCTGCAGGCGGGAGTGCGCTGCGAGAAGCCACTGGCCGTGATCCATCTGCAGGGAACCGCATCCGTCGCTGGCACCGTGCAGTGCCGCAACCTGATCCGACTGGACGAGGGTGCCGAGCTGACTCTGCTGGAATGCAACGTGGGCCATGCTCCCGGATCCACCGCGACTCACACCAGCGACTGGACCCTGGCCAAAGGAGCCAGGGCGTCGCACGTACGCGTGCAGGCCGTGCGCGGCGAGGCTTTTCGCATCAGTCATCAGTTCGTCGAGCTGGCTGGTGATGCGGCCTTCGATGGCACCACGATCAGCCTTGCCGGCGAGACGATCCGCAATGAGAGCCTGGTGCGCCTGAATGGCCCCGGGGCGTCCGCGGCGCTGGCCGGACTGGGGCTGCTGGATGGCAAGCGCCACCTGGACAGCCACACCTGGCTGGATCACGCCGTGCCCGACTGCAACAGCCACCAGCTCTTCAAGCACGTGCTGGATCAGGGCAGTCGCGCGGTGTTCACCGGCCACATTCTGGTGCGCCAGGATGCCCAGCACACCGACGCGATCCAGAACAGCAAGTCGCTGCTGCTCTCCGACGAGGCGCGGGCCAACACGCGCCCCCAGCTCGAGATCCATGCGGACGATGTGAAGTGCACGCACGGTGCCACGGTGGGCCATCTCGAAGAAGAGGGCCTGTTCTACCTGCGCTCGCGCGGCATCGACGGCGACATGGCCCGACGCCTGCTGGTACGTGGTTTCGCCCAGGACGTGGTGGACCAGGTGACACACCCGGATCTGCAGGCCCCGCTGGGCGACTGGGTGCAGCGGCACTTCGAATCCGACGAACGCTAAGGAAGGGCTTCCCCCCATGGAATTCAGGCCCGAATGTGCCGGCTGTCTGGCGGATCTTCCGCCCATCGATGCGGAAATCCTGCGCCTGGATTTTCCCGCCCTGCACCAGGAAGTGCGCAAGAAGCCTCTGGTCTATCTTGACAGCGCGGCATCCACGCACAAGCCACAGTCGGTCATCGATGCGGTGACCCAGGTCTACACGCGCGATTACTCCAACATCCATCGGGGTGTCCATGAGCTCAGCGTGCGCGCCACCCGGATGTTCGAGGCCGCCCGCGAGAAGGTGCGCTGTCACCTGAACGCCCGCGAGGTGGGCGAGATCATCTTCACCCGCGGTACCACCGAGGCGATCAACCTGGTGGCACAGAGCTGGGGCCGGGCCAATCTCAAGGCCGGTGACGAAGTGCTGATCACCTGGATGGAACACCACTCGAACATCGTGCCCTGGCAGATGCTGCGCGACCAGCTGGGCATCGTGCTCAAGGTGGCTCCCGTGGACGATCGCGGCGACGTGCTCATGGAAGAGTTCGAGGCCCTGCTCTCACCGCGCACCAGACTGGTGAGCGTGGCGCACATCTCGAATGCGCTGGGAACCGTGAATCCGGTGGCCGAGATGATTCGCCTGGCCCATGCCCAGGGCGCCATCGTGCTGGTGGATGGCGCGCAGGCGGTGGCGCACACGCGCATCGACCTGCAGGAACTGGACGCCGACTTCTACGCCTTCTCCGGGCACAAGATCTACGGCCCCACCGGCATCGGCGTGCTCTATGGCCGCAAGGAGCTGCTGGCGGCAATGCCGCCCTGGCAGGGCGGCGGAGACATGATTCTCTCGGTCACCTTCGAGAAGACCACCTACAACGAGCCGCCCTACCGCTTCGAGGCGGGCACCCCCAACATCTCGGGCGCAGCCGGCCTGACCGCTGCCCTGTGTTACGTGTGCAACCATGGGGTCGAGCAGATCGCGGCCTGGGAGAATGAACTGCTGGCTTATGCCACCGGTTGCCTGGAGGAGATTCCCGGATTGCGGATCATCGGTCAGGCACGCGAGAAGTCCTGCGTGCTCTCGTTCGTGCTGGACGGGATCCACCCCCACGACATCGGCACCGTGCTGGACATGCAGGGTGTGGCGATTCGCACGGGCCACCATTGTGCCCAGCCGGTGATCGAACGCTTCAACGTGCCCGCCACCGCGCGGGCCTCGCTGGCGGTGTACAATACCAAGGACGATGTGGATGCGCTGGTCAAGGCCGTCCTGAAGGCGCAGGAGATCCTGGGATGATGGACGATCTGCAGCAGCTCTACCAGGAAATCATCCTGGATCACAACCGCAACCCGCGCAACTTCGGCACCCTCGATCCCTGCACGCACCACGCCGAAGGATACAATCCGCTCTGTGGCGACCGGCTGGAACTCTTCATCAATGTGGACGAGGACGGCCTGATCGAGAACCTGCGTTTCACGGGCAAGGGCTGCGCCATCTCCACGGCGGCGGCCTCGCTGATGACACAGCACGTGCTCGGTCGCCGGGTCGCCGAGGTGGAAGGCCTGATCGAGGAATACCATCTGGTGGTCACGGGGCAATTGGCTCCGGAAAATGCTCCCACCCTGGGCAAACTGAAGATCTTTTCCGGGGTGGCCGAATTCCCGAGCCGCGTGAAGTGTGCCACCCTGTGCTGGCACACCCTGCGCAGCGCGCTCACCCGGGCCGAGCCCGGGACCACCACAGAATAGCAGTGGAGGAATGCACCATGGACAAGGACGCACTGCGCGACAAGATCGTCGAGGTGCTGCGCACCATCTTCGACCCGGAAATTCCCGTGAACATCTACGACATGGGCCTGATCTACGAGATCAATGTGGACGACTCAAACGCGGTTCACATTCGCATGACCCTGACCTCGCCCACCTGCCCGGTGGCCGAGAGCCTGCCTCCCGACGTGCGCAACAAGGTGCGCGACATGCCGGAAGTCAGCGACTGCACCATCGAACTGGTCTGGGAGCCGATCTGGGACCGTTTCATGATGAGCGAAGCCGCTCGCCTGCAGCTCGGCTTCTACTGATGCACGACCGCAGGTCGTGAACGAACCCGTCCTTTCTGGCCGCTCGATCGCATCGAGCGGCTTTCTCTTTTGAAAACAATTTCCTGCGACCATTCTCCGGGCCTGGAAGCATGCGAGGCTGCGGGCGACGTGGGCGGCAAGAGAAGTGGCCCCGAAGAACCCTCCGCAGGTGGCAGGAATCCCGGCCTCGCCTCCCCGTCCCGCCCAGATCCTACATTCGCTGCGTTCACAAACGAAACTCTCGAGAGTAGCCATGGCCATTGAATTCCGACCGCTCTCCGTCAATCTGAACGCCGCCCTGAATTTGCTGGTGCTGGAAATCGACGGCATGCATGTGGAGGCTTCCTCCACGGAGATCCGGATGTGGCTGATGGCCCTGCAGGGCGAGGCCATGCATCGCTGGCAGGGGCGCGAGCCCTCCAGCATCCCGGAACTCCAGGAAGCCCGCCGCCTGTATCGCGTGACGGGCACCGACCCCACGCGCACCCGCCCCTCATCGGAAGCCCTGTTGCGACGCACCCTGAAGGGCCAGGAACTGTACTCGATCTCCAACGCCGTGGACATCTGCAATGGGTGCTCACTGGAACTGCTGCTGCCGTTGGGTCTGTATGACCGCGCGACCCTCGATGCACCACTGGAAGCACGGCTGGGTCTGCCGGGCGAGAGTTACCCGGGAATCCGCAAGGACGAGGTGCATCTCGAAGGCCGTCTGGGACTCTTTGACCGCAAAGGTCCCTTCGGCAGCCCCACCAGTGACTCCCTGCGGAGCTCGGTCACCAGCTCCACGCACGAACTCCTGCTGGTGATCTACAGCTCGGCCCTGCGCCCCGCAGCCGCCCTGCTGGATCTGGGCCGGCATTTCGCGGGGCACTTCCGCCATCTGGGCGATGCAGGCGGGATCAGGGCCTGCCGCGTGGCCGACACGGTGGGGCCCTGGGTGGAACTTTGAATCCCGATCACGTCACACACTGAACGGGCTGTCCGGACATCGGGCAACCAGGGAGACACAGCACATCATGAATTCCGTCCACTATCCAAGTCTGATTCTCGGTCTGCTGCTGGCGGCAGCGGCGGGCGCCTTTCTCCTGCTCTGGCTGCGCGGAACCCAGCAGCGCCGCGAACAGGACATGCAGACCCGGCTGGCGGAATCCCTGCGCCGCGAGGGCGAGCTGCAGGAACGTCTGCACCGGGGTGAACTGGAACAGAACGAGCTGCGCCAGCGCATGGACGCGGAACGCCAGCGCGCCAGCGGACTGGAAAAGGATCTTGAGGTCGAGCGCGCCCGGCTCGAGGAGCGCATCTCGGCGCTGCAGCTGGCCGAGGAACGCCTCAAGGAAAGTTTCTCGCTGATCAGCCAGCAGGCACTGGACAGCAACGCCAAAAGTTTCCTCAGTCTGGCCGAGGAGCGCTTCCGCGGCCAGCAGGGTGTGGCGGTCAAGGATCTCGAGGCCCGCCAGCAGGCCGTGGACGCCCTGGTCAGACCCATTGCCGAAACCATGAAGAAACTGGAAGACCAGCTTCAGAACGCCGAGCGCCGCACCGAAGGCAGCGGAGCGGCGCTGCGCAACCAGCTGGAAGCCGTGACACAGGGGCAGAAGGAGCTGGCCGCCGAAACCGATCGCCTGCGCCGGGCGCTCCGCCAACCTGGAGTACGCGGTCGCTGGGGCGAAATGCAGCTCAAACGCGTGGCCGAACTGGCGGGCATGCTTGAGTACTGCGACTTCGAACTGCAGCGCACGGTCGTGGAAAGCGAAGGCGGGGTGCGCCGCCCGGACATGGTGATCCATCTGCCGGGTGGCAAATCGATGGTGGTGGACGCCAAGACCGTGATGGACGCCTACATGGAGGCCATTGACGCCCCCACCGAAGAACTGCGTCAGGAACAGATGGCCCGCCACGCCCGCCAGGTGCGCGACCAGATCACGCTGCTGAGCGGCAAGGCCTACTGGAACAGCCTGGAACACACGCCGGAATTCGTGGTGATGTTCATCCCGGGCGAGGCCTTCTACAGTGCGGCCCTGCAGCAGGACCCGACCCTGCTGGAGTATGGCTCGGAAAAGCGCGTGCTGCTGGCCGGACCGACCACGCTGCTGGCCCTGCTCAAGGCGGCATCCTACGGTTGGCAGCAGGAAGTGATGACCGAGAATGCGCGCCGTGTGGCCGACACGGGCAAGGAGCTCCACGAGCGCCTGCTGGTGTTCGCCAGACACTTCTCGAAAGTGCGCAGCGGGCTGCAGAGTGCGGTGGACGGATACAACAGCGCGGTCAGTTCCTTCGAGAGTCGCGTGCTTGTCAGCGCCCGCCGGATCGAGGAACTGGGTGTGCCGGTGAAGGAAAGCCTGGGATCACAGAGTCCCATCGACACCCAGCCTCGTGCGTTGACCACCGCATTGCCTGGCGCCGACACGCACGCGGATGTCGTGACACAGAAAACCCCTGAGACAACCCCGGAGGATCCATGCTGACGCGTTTCTCCCATGTGATGATGTACGTGAGCGATCTGGAGCGCGCCATCGCCTGGTATTGCCGCCACCTGGGCTTCGTGACCCGCATGGTGGCACCCGGACACTATGCCAGCCTGCATCACGCCGGCATCGCCTGTCGGTTGGATCTGCATCCCAGCGAGAGCCAGGGCCGCGACGTGGGCTTTGGGCCGATTCCGTACTTCGAGGTGAGCGAGCTGGACGAGTTCCTGGCCCGACTGGCCGCAGACGGCGTCAGAACCGGGGTGCCACGCAGCGAAGGTGGCAGCCCACGCTTCGTCACCATCTGGGATTCGGAAGGAAATGCACTGGGGCTTGGCGAGGCGGAGCGGGAGCGCTGATCAACGCGCGTCACGCGATGGATGCGTGTGCAACCCGGGTCGACGCAGGAGGCGTGATGCATCGTGCCACCATCCTTGGTTTCCTCTGGCTGCTGGCCCTGACTTCCCGGGGTCTTGCCATCGCCCTGGGCGACTGCACGGGACATTCCCCTCTACCCGGCGGGATCGTGCTCGAGACCGCAGAGGGCAGTCTGCGCATTCTGGTGTTCCGTGATGACATCCTGCGACTGGACCTGCTGCCCCCCGGCACCAGCGAAATGGATTCCACGGCAATGATCATCCAGTCGCCCGCCGGGGGCGAACCACTGGTCCTGCTGGACGATGGCGAAACCCTGAGTCTGCCCGGCATTCAGCCCGCCCTCCGTTTCAGCAAGTACCCCCTGCGCATGAGAGCCGCTCTTCCGGGTGGCGGTGAACTGCGGGAACCGGAGGAAGGAGGCTGGCTGCGTGAGGGGAGCACGCGCGAACTGCGTCTGGAACTGGAACCCGGCTGGCACTTCGGTGGCACGGGGGAACGCGGTGTGGGGCCCGATCTGGCAGGCCTGTCATTCGGAATGCGCAACACGCAGGTCGGGGGCTACGGGGGTCCGCTGTCCGAAATGAACATCAATGTGCCGGTGCTCGTATCCTCCGCGGGCTTTGGACTGCTGGTCGATTCCAGCTGGCCCGGACACATCGATCTGGGCTCCGGAGGCAGCGGTCAGCTGTCCTGGACCCTGCCCGGCGGAGACTTGTCGGTGTTCCTGTTCCGGGCTGACGATCTGGCGGATCTGGTCGAGCAGCACACCTGGCTCAGCGGCCGCCCACCGCTTCCCCCACGCTGGTCTCTGGGCTACCTGCAGTCGAAGTATGGCTATCGCACACAGCAACAGGCGCTGGATCTGGTCAGCGGCTTCCGCGAGCGCGGCCTGCCCCTGGACGGATTGGTGCTGGATCTGTACTGGTTCGAACGCATGGGCGACATCGACTGGAATCCCGCAGCATTCCCAGATCCTGCCGGGATGCTGGGCGACCTGCTGTCTCAGGGCGTGCATACGCTGCTGATCACCGAGCCCTATGTGACCGAAGGCTCCCGCCTGTTCACTCCTTTGCTCACGGAACACCCCGAGTTTCTTGCCCATGACCAGAACCTGTCGCCCTGGCGCATTCCGGATTGGTGGTCCTGCGGGTGTGATGCACTGCTGCTGGATTTCAGTCTGCCCGCCGCGGGAAACTGGTGGTGGCAGCAGCATCTGCCGCTCTTCGAGCTTCCAGTGGCCGGTCTCTGGACCGATCTGGGCGAGCCCGAGCGCCATCCCGGCGGGATGCTGCATGCCGGGGGGTCCGCGGACGAAGTTCACAATGTCTACAACCTGTTGTGGACAGGATCTCTGGCCGAGGGCTTCGCCGCGGCTCGTCCCAACCAGCGCTTCCTCAGCCTCAGTCGGTCGGGAACCGCGGGCAGCCAGCGCTACGGCACCTTCACCTGGAGCGGGGACGTGTCACGCAGCTGGGGCGGCCTGCAGGCCCAGATACCCATCCTGCTGAACATGGGCCTGTCCGGATTTCCCTGGCACGGCAGCGATCTGGGCGGCTTCTGCTGTGGTCCCGCGGACGGAGAGCTCTACCTGCGCTGGTTGCAGGCGGGCAGCCTGTCTCCCGTGATGCGTGCCCACGGTGTGGATGACATTCCCACCGAGCCATGGGGCTTCGGCCCGGTGGTGGAAGCCGCGGCCGCGCTGGCCCTGCGTGAGCGCCAGACGCGTCTGCCCCTGCTCTACTCGCTGGCCTGGCAGGCACATGCCAGTGGAGTACCCGTGGCCCGCCCCCTGACCTTTGCCGATCCAGACTGGGATCCTCTCTGGCAGGTCAACGACAGTTGGTTGCTGGGCGAGGATCTGCTGGTGGCTCCCGTGTTGCAGCCCGGAGCCACCAGCCGCGCCGTGATCTTGCCCATGGGTGAGTGGATCGACATCGCCACGGGCCAGCGCTACTCCGGGCGGCAGACCGTCGTGTTGCCCGCCCCGCTGGATCGGTTGCCGCAATTGGTGCGCGCCGGGGGAATTCTGCCTTCCCAGCCCGCCATGGATTGGGCCGACCAGTTCCCGCTGGACACCCTGGGGCTGGATCTCTGGCCGCGCCCCGGGGCCAGCCGCTCCTTCATCCTCCACGAAGATCAGGGCGAGAACCTGGACTACCTGAGCGGGATCCACTGCCAGACCCTGCTCGAGCTTGAATGGCACTCTCTGCCCGGGGATCTGGCCGAGGTGGACCTCTGGATCACACCGGACGGATCCTGGCCGGGCATGCCGCTGCAGCGAATCTGGCGGCCCGTGTACCACGGATTCCCCGATCCTCCGCAGACCGTTCTCGTGGATGGACAGGAAGCTCAGGAGGCGGCGGGTCCCGAGGAACTGGGAACGCTGGCGGCCGGATGGTGGCACGATGCGCAGGGAGAGCGTGTGCTGGTGCAGGCCAGCGGATCCTGCCTGGCTGCCCACAGAGTCCAGTTGTCGGGTCTGCCCGCCGAAACGGCAGTGGACCGGGGTGCCGGACCACTGGCCTGGAGGCTCGCTCCTCCCTGGCCAAATCCCTCCAATGGCCAGGTTGTTCTGTCCTGGCGCATGCCTGTACCCGCAAGCGTGAGTCTGGAACTGTACGACATACAGGGTCGTCTGACGACCCTGATCACGAAGGAGGAGCAGGCGGCAGGCAGCCACCAGCTCACTCTCGACACCGCACGTCTCCCTTCCGGCGTGTACTTCCTGCGGCTCACCGGAAACGGCTGGCAGGAAACCCGCAAGTTGACCGTCGTGCGCTGACCGGACGGACACTTCCCACGGCACACAACGAGAGAGAAGACCGGGGCCCCTCATGGAGACTCCCGGCCCTTTCAGTCCGACTCGGCTCAGCCAACCCGGTTCAGGGCAGTACGAGCCTGAATCCGCCCATGCCTGCGGTCAATGGCACCAACACTGTGTTTTCACCATTGAGTTCAACCACCGGTTCCGTCACCGTGATCCAGGTCGGAAGCAAAGGCTCGTCGGCACGCTGGAGCACGAAGCCCGTGGATGGCGCGGGCCAGTGCAGGCGCAGGTGGGACGGATCCAGCACCGCGTCATGGTCGATCTGCAGGATTGGCGCGACCGGCACCCAGCGCTGCACGATCAGGTTGTCAAAGAAGTACATGGGCGATGATGTGGGGCCCTGGTACGGGCAATCGATGATCGCCACACTGAAGGGTGCCGGCGCGCTCAGGTCCAGCCGGCCTTCGGCGTATTGCATCTGCTGCCAGTCCCCGCGCGCCCAGACGGTGGTCTGCACCGGATCGCTGGTCGAATTGGCGAAGGTACGCACGCGAATCTGGGTGGTGATGTCCGTCTCGCCGGCCAGGTCCGCCGTGCAGAAGCTGACCGTCAGGTCCGTCAGCGGCTGGCTGAACTGCAGCTCCATCACATTGTCGTACAGGCTACCCGGAAAGCCGAAGTTGCCGGAAAAGACCTGGGGCAGAAATCCGGAGATGTTGTTCTGGATCGACCAGGAACTCATCAGGGTCGAGTAGGAGACCGTCAGTCCGTTCTGGCTCTGGGTCGCGGGCAACTGCATGCCGGGGCCGACGGCCGGCGAGCCCGT
>JACKCN010000013.1 GCA_020634015.1 Candidatus Delongbacteria bacterium
CACGCTCCTGCTCGACCGTTCTGTCTCGATGGTTCCGCCACCGGAGTCAACGCTGTGATAGGGGATGCTGTCGATGCATTGACTGCATTCCATGCGGTCCATTCCACACTGTGTCACGACGTCTTCATTCACTGCGTGTGTGGCACTGTTCGCCATGAGTTTGCTTGGAATCGCAATGAGAAATGAATCTGAATCGAAACAGAATTGGTTCTTGCCCCTTCGGAATGTTTGGTGGAATTGAGTTCAATCCGTCGCGGTTCTTGATTTCGATACAAAGCAGATGGCACTTCATTCACGTCGGATGGAATTCTGTGCAATTCCGCTGGAAATGCAGTCTGGCGGAAGCAGAAACATGCACTTGGGTGTGGCGCGGCATTTGCAGTCAATTGAATATCGCTCGTTGCAGATTCGTTGAAGCGGTCTGCAGCAAATTGGAATCGCTTGTGAGAAATCCACGAATCAAGCCGGTCCGGTAATCCCGATCGTCGTTGACTGCAACTGGAGGAAAACCCCGTGAGGAAGCTCTCCATCTCTGTGATCCTGCTGTTCGCAGGCTGCGTGCTCGCTCCCGGAGTCGGCCACGCGCAGGAATCCGGGTCCGTTGTGGGCTGGGGAAGCCAGGTGGTCGTGGCACAGGATGAGCTGGAGGGTCTTGTGGAACTGGCTGCTGGCAGCTACCACAGTCTGGGCCTGAAAGCAGACGGATCCATCACGGCCTGGGGACACAATCTGGCTGGTGAGTGCATTGTGCCATCACCCAACACGTCGTTCATTTCGATCGCTGCGGGAAACTCCTTCAGCCTGGGCCTCAAGGCAGACGGGTCCATCATGGCCTGGGGGGGCAATTCTTCTGGAGAGCTTGATGTTCCGGATCCCAACGTGGGTTACGTCGCGATTGCGGCGGGTTCTGTTCATTGTCTGGGTCTTCAGGCCGATGGGTCAATAACAGCATGGGGAGACAATTGGTTCGGCCAGATAGATGTTCCCGCACCCAACATGGACTTCGTGGCGATTTCGGCCGGCAACACATTCAGCATGGGCCTCAAGGCCGATGGGGCCATCGTGGCCTGGGGATTCAACTTCCATGGAGAGTGCAATGTCCCGGAGCCCAATACGGACTTCATTGATCTCTCAAGTGGCGGTGGCCACAGCCTGGGCCTGAAGGCGGATGGGTGCATCGTTGCCTGGGGAAGCAATGACTTCGGACAATGCGATGTTCCCGAACCCAATACGGACTTTGTCGCACTTGCGGCCGGTAACACATTCAGCCTGGGCCTGAAGGCCGATGGATCCATTGTAGCCTGGGGAAACGTTGGGTCGGTCCCTGCGCCCAACACGGAGTTCGTCGCGCTTGCGGCGGGAGATGAATTCAGTCTGGGCCTGAATGCCGACGGCTCCCTGGCGGCCTGGGGTTACAATTACTATGGACAGTGCAGTCTTCCTGTGCCCAATGTGGAGTTTGTCGCACTCGCCGCGGGGGAGGGCCACGGTCTGGGCCTCAGGACGGACGGATCCATCATTGCCTGGGGCGGCGATGGGTATGGCCAGTGCGATGTTCCCGCACCCAACGCGGATTTCATGGCACTTGCCCGGGGCAGGTATCACAGTCTTGGCCTCAAGAATGACGGGTCGATTGTTGCCTGGGGAAACAATGAACACGGCCAGTGCGATGTACCCGAACCAAACACGGGATTCATCGCGCTTGAAGGCGGCATGGTCTGCAGCATGGGCCTGAAGGCGGATGGGTCCATCGTGGCCTGGGGAAGCAACCAGTATGGCCAGTGCGACATTCCATCACCCAACGAGGAGTTCGTGGCCATCGCACAGGGACACCGTCACAGTCTGGGTCTGAAGTCCGATGGCTCGATCGTGGCTTGGGGATCCAACAGTTCTGGTCAATGCACTGTGCCCGAACCCAATACGGATTTTTCGGCCCTGGCAGGGGGCACCTCTCACAGTCTGGGTCTGAAGGCCGATGGATCCATCGTGGCCTGGGGCAACAATCGATATGGCCAGTGCGTCGTTCCCGAACCGAACTCGGATTTCGTGGCACTTTCGGCGGGTACGGAACACAGCTTCGGCCTGAAAGCTGACGGATCGATCGTGTCCTGGGGGCGCAACAACGTTGGCCAGGGCAGCGTCCCGACACCAAATTCGAATTTCCTGGCGATCGCGGCCGGTGGGGATTTCAGTCTGGGTATTCAGTCAGCAAGTACCGGTATGGGCGAACCGGTTGTCGCTCGTGTACTTCCGGCCAGCCTGCGGATCCAATCCGTGTTTCCCAATCCTTTCAATCCTTCCACGACCATTTCCTTTGAAACACGGGCGGCGGGGCCGCTCTCTCTGGCCGTGTACGACATCGCCGGTCGCCGGGTGAGCTGGCGGGCTCTCGGCACTCTTTCCGCCGGAAGTCATCAAGTCAGCTGGGACGGTCTGACCGCAGACGGCTTGCCAGCCGCATCAGGCTGCTACTTCCTGCAGTTGCGGAATGCTTCAGGGGACCTTCAGAGCAGGAAGTGTCTGCTCCTGAGGTGACCAGGCAACCGCAGAATCCAATCCTCGGATGGCCCTGCACCTCGTTACTCTGTCAGGTCCGGGTGACCCAAAGCCAACACCGAACGACAGACATGGCAGGCATGATTCCGTGCATCGGGGCGGAATGATGCTTTGAGTGTCGCTCTGGCGGAAGTACTTTCGTCGTCCAACTATCAGGCCGAACGAAGTTAAATGCGAAACGGCCCGTCATGTGGCCGCAGCGCTTGCGTACCCGCATATGGGTACGGTAACGTTGAGTGGCTTCCCCTGGCTCCTCGGATTCAATTAGCGGAAGGCGCACAACTGGTCCTGGAATTCTGTTGTGTCATCAGGAGGTACCGATTTGCGCTGGTTTTAGAGCAAGGCAAGAATTTTGTAGGACACGGACGGACCCGAAGAGTCTGCTTACTCAATGTTGGGCGGACTGCAACTAAGAATGCGGTGCGATGGAGCGGTGAAAACGCGAGGAGAAGTGAAAGATGAGCGGAGTGAACCAACGCTTTCCGCTGCTCGTCCAGTTTGAGTTTCACCCGGAGTCGAAAGACGCTGCTGCCGCAGCGGCGTACTTGCACGAGGTGCTGAACGCGGACCCGGCGGTACCGGGCCTTCAGATCCCGACTTGCTTCACGCCCAACGACGGCTCGGGAGAACCGCCCGAACCTGCAGTCGCCACCGAGGCTGACCGCGTGCTCGTGGTGTTGCTGGCGGATGACCATCTGGCGGTTTCTGCGAGCAAACGGACGAAGAGCGGAAGGAGGTGGGGCGAGTACGCAACCAAACTTCGCGAGATCACCGAGGCCGCTGGGCACCGCTTCATGCCAGTGCAGCTCACCGAGAGCGCGTGGCCAATCGACAAGCGGCTCGACGACACGAACTTCCTTCGAGCATGGGCGATCGACGGGATCGAAGAGCGGCACAGTTTCATCGCGCGACGTCTCGTTCATCTTCTGATTCGAAGGCTACGGCCACACACTGAGAACGAGGACGGGCCGCCGGTCACGATCTTCCTCAGTCACACCAAAATGGACCTCGAGCACGAGCCGCGCGTCGTGAAGACGCTCCTCGCCCACTTGACGGCCACCCAGCCCGAGAAGACCTGGTTCGACAGTGGCGACATCTCGACAGGATCACGATTCGCGCACGAGATCGAGAAAGGGGTCAAGGACTCTGCACTGCTGGCGATCGTGACCGACTCGTACTCGTCTCGTTCATGGTGCCGGAAGGAGGTGCTCCTCGCGAAGTACCATCAACGGCCGGTCGTCATCGTCGACGCCGTTCAGGAACGAGAGACTCGTCGCTTTCCGTACTCTGGCAACACGCCGGTCCTTCGCTGGAAAGCTCAGGACGCCCAGGGCGTCGTGGACCTCCTCCTTCGTGAGGTGCTCCGCCACGACTATGCCGAAGAGAGCCTAAAGCAGCGCAAGCGTGAAGGAGATGTGGTCCTGCCGACAGGCCCCGAGTTGGTGACCATCATTCACCACAGAAAGGAGAAGGACCAGCCCGTCGTCCTGTACCCGGATCCGCCCCTCGGGCCCGAGGAGCTGGAGGTGCTTGAGCGGTCGGGCGTGCGGGTCGAGACACCCCTGCAGCGCCACGCTCTTGCCCACGATCTTCGCAGCCGCAACCTCACGGTTGCATTGTCGGTGTCGGGCGCCGAGGACCTAGGCCGTTTCGGCCTTCGAAGCGCCCACCTGGACTCGATCCTCCTGGATTTGTCTCGTTACCTGCTCGTGGCTGGGGTCCGGCTGGCCTACGGCGGGCACCTCGGGCCCGAAAGTTACACGCTGCGTCTCGCTGACCTTCTCCGCGACCCGATCGTGGAGCAACTCCGAGGCATGCCGATCACGGAGCAGGTTGCTGCCGAGCTCGTTACGTACCTCCCGTGGCCGATGCTCGCCTCGGTTCGCGACGAGGCTCGCCTCGGTCCGCTAGTAGAGATGCTTCGTTGCGACCGACCGACGGACATCGACGAATTGCTTGACTCTTCCTTCGTCGCGACGCCCGACGTCGAAGTTCCAGCCGACACACCTGATCGTCGCTTCGCGTGGTCCAGAGGGCTGACCGCGATGCGAGAGCGACAGACGACCGAGATGAGCGCGCGCGTCGTGGTTGGAGGAAAACTCGGGCGGCGAGACAGCCCCTACCTTGGCCGAATGCCGGGCGTCCTTGAGGAATCGCTCTTCGCGATTCGGGGGCAGCGCCCGGTCTACCTCATCGGTGCGTTCGGGGGCTGCGCGCGACTTGTGCTCGACGCGCTTGATGGGATCGAGCGCGCTGAGCTGACCTCAGCGTACCATGAGGCGTTGCCGCACGCGCCCGAGCTGAAGAAGCTTTACGTGGACCGCGGCGTGAAGTGGGACAAATTCGAAAACATCGCCGCCGAGCTGAAAACGTGCGGCACCTCGGGGCTCAAGAATGGACTGTCCGTCGAGGAGAACCGTGAGCTCGCGACTTCGCGCTCAGCAGAGCGCATCGTCGAGTTGGTCCTTCATGGGCTGCAGCAACTCAACCAACCAGCAACCGCTGACAGCGGGGAGTAAGGAGCATGTCGGTCAAGAAGAACATCTTCATCTCTCACGTCCACAAAGACGATTCCCTGCTGCCGAAGCTGAAAGACCTCATCTCGAAAGCAGGCATGGAAGTCCGCGACGGGTCGATCAACAGCGACAAGCCCAACGCGGCGTCGAACGAGGACTACATCAAGCGCGACATCCTCGCACCGCGGATCCAGTGGGCCAGCACGCTGGTCGTCCTGATCACCCATGACACCGCCCAGAGCGATTGGGTAAACTGGGAGATCAAGTACGCCATCGAACAAGGGAAGAATGTCGTTGGCGTGTACGCTCAGGGCGCCACGGACGCTGACATTCCCGAAGAGTTGGCAAAGCACGCTGCGGCCATCATCGGCTGGCAGAGCGACCGGATTGTCGACGCCATCAACGGCAACATCACTGGGTGGGACGACCCAGCAACCGGGGCACCACGCACCACAGGGGCGTGGACGGTCAAGAGGTACAGCTGCGGATGAAGCTCTACTCGTACGTCGTCGCGCGCGATTTCGGGTTCGCTCCGAACCCATTCTTCGGGTTCTGCACGTTGGCCACGTGCAAGCCAAAGATCCGCGAGCACGCATCCGTTGGAGATTGGGTCGTCGGCACCGGTGCAAAGGTCGCCTATGGGTACTCAGGCCGTCTCATATTTGCGATGCAGGTGAGCGAGGTCCTCGACTTTGACACGTACTGGAGCGACCCACGGTTTATCCAGAAGCGGCCGAACCTTACTGGCAGTCTGCAGGTCCTATACGGAGACAACATTTACCACCGTGTCGGCAAGCGTTGGGTGCAGGCCGATTCTCACCACAGCAAGGAGAAGGGCCGCATTGATAAGGACAACCTTGCGCGGGACACAGGCGTCGATCGTCTGCTCGTCGCGAGCAAGTTCGTCTACTGGGGGCTCTCAGCTCCGACGATCCCGATGAGGTTCCGAGCGTTCGGCAAGGAGAAGGACGATATCTGCGCTGGCAGAGGCCATCGCGTGTTCCACAACGAGCTGCCCGCTGCGTTTGCGGCGTGGCTCAAGGAAGAGAACAAGTGGGGCGTCCATGGAGAGCCCTTGGAGTTCGCAAAGCACCAGCGTGCATCTTCGACGACGTCGAAGGAGACCCAGCCGCGCTCGAGGACGGCCCGTCGACGGAGCGCGCGATGACGGCGGACGTCGAACGGGCTTGGCTCCTCGAGTTCGCTGCACTCGCAGCGAAGACGGACAAGTTCAAAGACAAGCCGGACCACGCGGCGCTGCTCGCTGCAGGTCTGTTCGGCGAAGCTGGAAGTGTCGTATCCGAACTCAAGAAGAAGCGCCGGGAACGCGAGGCCTACCCGGTTTACCGCGAGAGGATGGTCGAGGAGATCGGCGACTTCCTCTGGTACTTCGTGCGCCTCGCTGCGGTCGTCGCGCCCGGCCTGCTCGAAGAACTTCCCGTGCCGGGCAATGTCGTGCTTCCAGCGACAGACGGGCCTCAGCTCACGAGGCACCTCGACTTCGGAGTGGCAGTGGGCGAAGTCATTGCGGCGGTCAGCACATTGAAGAGCGAAGAAATGCGGACACGTCTGGGACGCACGTGGGCGTACCTGACAGTGCTCTGCAACGACGCGGACGTCTGTCTCCGCGACGCCGCTGAGCGCAACACGGCGAAGACCCGGAGCTGCTGGCCCCACGAGAAGGGCTACGCGCCCCTCTTTGACGACGCCTTCCCGGTGGAGGAGCAGCTCCCCCGACAGCTGAAGATTGATTTCCTAGAGCGGGCCCGCGGCAGCCACAAGGCCGTCATCCTTCGGTGTAACGACATCAATTTCGGCGACCGACTCACCGACAACATCGGGGACCCCGACGGCTACCGCTTCCACGACATCTTCCACTTCGCCTACGCCGTGCATCTCGGGTGGTCGCCCGTCGTGCGTGCGCTCATGCGAACGAAGCGCAAGAGCAACGCGAAGATTGACGAGGCGCAGGACGGCGCACGCGCTGGCATCATCGAGGAGGCTGTCTCCGCGATCGTCTTCAGCCGTGCCAAGCAGCTCAGGTTCTTCGAGGGGCTCGAACACGTCGACCTCGACCTTCTCAAAACGGTCAAGGAGTTTGTCGAGGGCTTCGAGGTCGAAACCGTTCCACTATGGCAGTGGGAGACCGCGATCCTCGACGGCTACCGCGTCTTTCGTTCGTTGTGCGCAGGTCTGGGAGGATGCGTCACGCTCGACCTCAGCGCCCGCCGACTTACCTACGCGCCCCCCGTCGCGAGCGACGACCAGTATCCGCTGCAGTCTACTTCGCAAGGAGCTCCATGAGTAACAGACACAATGTCTTCGTCAGCTATCATCACGCGCTCGACGAGGCGTACAAGATGATGTTCGAGCGATTTAGACACATCTTCGACGTCCTCGTCTCAGGATCGGTGGAAGATGGAGACATCGACTCAAACCTGCCTGCCGAGACGATCCGCCAGAAGATCCGGGACGAGTACCTCCGCGATACCTCGGTCACGGTCGTCTTGATCGGTGCCGAGTCATGGCAACGGAAGCACATCGACTGGGAGATCGGTTCGTCGATTCGACAGACAGAGTACAATCCGCGCTCTGGCCTCTTTGGCATCTTGCTGCCCACGTACCCGCGAAATGCCCCAACGGAGTACAACCTGCACACGATTCCGCCGCGCCTATACGACAACATCAAGTGCGAGTTCGCAACCATCTACAATTGGTCCGACAACCCGACGACTGTCCAAGGCTGGATTCACGACGCCTACCTGCGGAAGAGCACAAAGCAGCCCGACAACTCCCGAGCGACGTTTAGAAAGAATCGCACGGGGGCCGCATGGACCGACTGAGTGTGCGAGCAGACTTCGAGATCCGCCTTCCGGGAACTCGCATGCTCAGGACGACGCCTGTGTTCGACTCGTTTAGGCGCTTCGCGTCGGAGCGCTAGGCGATGTTCATGCATCGGCTTGTCGGCAACACGCCGCCGTGGACGAAAGGTCAGATCCTCAGTGGGCACCGCTTCACAAATACGTACCGAGCGTCGGACCGCGTTAGTCAGTACCTGATCCGCCGCGTGAACTACGAGGGCTGGCAGAAGCCCGAGGGAGTATTCTTCCGAACAATCCTGTTCAAGCTGTTCAACAAAATTGAGACGTGGTAGAGCCTTCGCACTGGGCTCGGCGTGTGGAGCTGGCGCGACTTCTCGTTCGGCGATTACGCGAAGGTACCGGACGGGCTGCTCGACGTAGGCGAACGCGTCTACTCGGCCGCGTACATCATGCCGTCGCCGGCGTTCGGAAGACCGCGCAAGCGCCGAAACCTCTTTCGGCTAGTCGAGCAGATGATGGCCGACGGAGCGCCGCGGAGGCTCGCGAAGGCGGGTTCGGCGGGGCCTATCTGAACCGGGCCGCCAGTCTTGATCAGGCCAGGGCCATCGCGTTCACGGATCCGGTGCATACTAGCGGGTCATCACTGGTCACCGTGTACGAGTGGAACGCGACCTGAGCGGGCGGGCCAGGGGCTGCGGGCGCTGTTGCGGACCGCAGCGCCGACAGTGGCCGGGAGTGGTCACGCGATCAGCTGGGGCGTTCTGGCGGGTTTCCTGGGGGAATGGCGAGGGCGTGAATCTGGCGAGCCCGTTGATTTGGACTTTGCCGTGATCGGACACGACCTCTGCGCGGGCAGCTGACACATGAGCGCCCAGCTTGACGAGCTCACCGCTCCAAGCCGATCACGACAAACGCTCATGAGCTGACCGAACAGCATCTGCCTCGATCACCGATCCGATCGCATGGAGAGACTCATGATCAAGCGCACACTCATCATAGTCGCCATCGTAGTCGCTGCGGTTGCGGTCTTCGTGCTTGGATGTGCGCTGTATGGTGACATCCCGGACGTGGAACTGCCCAACCAGATTGAGGTCACCATTGCGGATGCGGAGAACGCGTATGGTGGATATCAGGCCGCCGGTGCCAACATTGACTATTCCCACTCCATTGGGGAATACAGACTCATCGAGAGCTTTGTGGCGCTTGAATCCTGGGACCAGGAGGAAGTTGATCGACTGCTTCTGGGGCACGATGCGGATTTTGAGGCGATGGACCGTGCCAACACACGGGCTGTCTGTTATGGTCCTGTACCGGAGTCCTTCTTTGAGGCCCGGCCAGATCCGGAGCCATTCATCAGACTGATGAGATTGCGCCGTCTCAGAGCGGTCAATCACGCTCTTGCCGATGACGACAGGGCAGTCCAGGATATCCGCGCACTGTTGGTCTATTCGAAGAAGTATGAATCGGGCGCCACGTCCCTGACGCAGTTTCTTGTGGGCCGGATTCTCAGTGTGTCCTGCTACGAATTGATCAACACCCTTTTGATGAAGGAGTTGCTGGATCACGCGGAACTGCTTGACCTGTCCAGCGCACTGGAAGAGGCGGATCCTGGCCGGAGCGGATACAGACGAGCCATCGTGCTCGATGCTCAGAGAACTCTGGCATTCGTTGACGAGTTCAAGGAAGGCCTGCTTAAAAGAGATTGTCCCGACTGTGACAAGGCCATCGAGTTCTTTTCACTCGGGACTCCTTCCTTGATCGACAGTCCTGACTGGTACAAGAATTACCTGCTGATGCCCAATCGTACGAAGCGGCGGATTCTGAAGCAGCAGGATCACCTTCTTGAACTGGTGGACAATCCAGCAGTCTGTTGGGAGTATTCCACTCAGAAGCCTTCTGAGCTGGCCAGAAAACTGCACCCATTGAACACGACGCTGATGCCCAATGGTGTGGGGGCGGCAATCAGCGGTGCGGCCACCGGATCGCAGCTCAAGAGCCATGTCGGCATGTGCCAGAGTGTCCTGAAGTGTGAGGTGCTGTACAGGGTCCTCAGACTCAAGATCGCAGCCCGGCTCTACCTTCTTGACCGCGGAATGCGCATTGACTCGCTGGATGATCTGGTTCCGGAGTACCTGCCAGCTGTTCCTGCCGATCCATTCGGGGAGTCCAGCATTCGTTTCACGCCGGAGACGGGGATGGTCCATTCAGTTGGCTATGATTGCATTGACTCGGATGCCAAGGTCGCGGAAGCGGAAATCGATGCGGCGAATTTCAACCTCAACCCTTCCAGTCAACCCAGGGATTTTGTGTTCCAGCTTCATTCAGGCGATGGCGATGAGTGAGCAGCACATGCGTGACCCCCTGCCAGCCAATCCACGACGGGCTTCGCGGATCATCCTGATTGGTCCGGGGCGTCGTGTGCTGTACCTGCGGGCGCAGGAGCCTCAGTCCGGGAAAGTCTTCTGGGTCATGCCCGGTGGGGGTCTGGAGGGCGCTGAAACCTTTGAGCAGGCGGCACGCAGGGAGCTTGATGAAGAAGTGGGTTGCCCCTTCACTCTTGGGCCCTGCGTCTGGATCCGGCGTCACCGGCATCTCTGGAATGGCAGGCCCGCGGATCAGGTCGAACGATTCTTTGTGGCGCACACCGAGACATGGGTCATGAACCCCGCAAGCCAGGATGCGTATATCACGGACCACAAGTGGTGGACCCTGGACGAGCTGAAATCCAGCCGGGAGGAATTCGCACCGCGCTCCGTGGCGGAACTGCTGCCGGATGTTCTGAAGGGTCACTATCCATCGGAACCCCTGGATTGTGGGGTTTGATTGTCGCTGACGGTTGCTCTGGCTACCATTTGGCGCGCCGGGGGCATCCCCGGCAGGCAAGGATGGACATGGGGCCAGAATTCGTATTCAGTGCCCTGGCCGAATGGGCGGTTGATCATGCTGTCCATCCGGATTTCAGTCAACCCGGCAGCCCGCCCCAGAAATCCCTGAATGTGACGCCCCGTATTCGCAGGATGCGAGCAGCGCGCGATCTGGAGCCGTGAGCGGGCCGACGGGCATCCGCCTTGCCGCTCATGGACGCGGACTCAAGAGGAACCTCGACAGCCTGTACAATCCGTTCTGTTTGCGATTCCCGCGGACGTGATCCGTCCTCCCGCGGGACCCCACACCAGCCACGATCCACGAAGGAGAGCTTCATGATTCTTACCAACATCGAGAGCGTGCCCGGCCGCCAGATCCGGGAGCATTATGGCCTGGTTTCTGGCAGCACCGTGCGAGCCAAGCACATTGGGCGGGACTTCATGGCCGGACTCAAGAATCTGGTCGGCGGAGAACTGCAGGGCTACACGGAGCTGCTGGGCGATGCGCGCCAGCAGGCGACCGAGCGGATGGTGGCCCAGGCGCAGGAACTGGGGGCCAACGCGGTGATCAACGTGCGCTTCAGCACCTCGTCGATCGCGCAGGGGGCGGCGGAGATCTATGTGTACGGGACCGCGGTCAGGCTGGAGGACTGAGCATGCTTGACGTGATCCAGAATCTCTGGTTGCCCCTGGGTGTCATCCTGGTGGCGATGGTGGTGGGCACGATCCTTGAACGGCGCCATTTCACCCGGATCCGGGAGCGCGAGCAGACCTTTCGTCACATGCCGCTGCTCACGGGCAAGCAGTATCCGCTCGACCGCCAGGTCGCCGAGGCCCGCATGGTGATGGGATGCACGGTGGTCTCCGTGGACTACTTCAAGCGCGTGCTGGCCACGCTGCGTTTCATCTTCGGCGGCGAAGTGCGCGCCTATTGCAGTCTGCTGGACCGGGGGCGGCGCGAGTCGCTGCTGCGCATGCGTGAGGAGTGTCCCGATGCGGACCTGATCATCAATGTGCGCGTCGAGACCAGCAGCATTTCCAAGGGCCGCGGCAAGGCCATCGGGGCGGCCGAGGTCCTGGCCTGGGGCACGGCGATCACCTTCGTGCGTGAGCCGGTGCTGTGAACATCGTTCACAGGTCGCCCGACGGGACGGCGGACATCAGCGGTGCCCGGGGCGGCGCGTTCAGGGAGCTGCGGAAGCTGGCGCTGTTCACGGTGCTGCTGGTGACGGGGCTGTATCTCCTGATCGGCTTCGTGGTGGACCTGGCCGTGGAACGGATTCCCTTCGAAACGGAAGCCCGCCTGTTCAAGGCTCTGGTGCCGGCTGGCAGCCAGTCCGGGGACGATGCAGGGGAGCTTGCGCGGGCCAGGCGCGTGCTGGACAGGCTGAGCGCCGATTCGCTGGTGCCGGCGCTGCCCTGGCGCCTGACCGTGATCGACTCGCCCGATCCCAACGCCTTCGCCTTTCCGGGAGGCACGATCGGGGTGACACGCGGCCTGCTGGAGGCACTGGACGACGATCTGGCGCTGGGCTTCGTGCTGGCCCATGAGCTGGGGCACTTCCAGCACCGGGACCATCTGCGCGGCGCGGGGAGGACTCTGGGCTTCGGGATTGCGCTGCGCGGCCTGTTCGGCGGACACATGGGGAGCTCGTCCATCGGCAACATGTATCACTATGTGATCGGTCGCAGCTACTCGCGCCACCAGGAGGAGCGTGCGGACCGGTTCGGCGTCGAGCTGGTGAAGCGCGTGTTCGGCAGCACCGACGGCGTGCAGCGGCTCTTCGAATTGCTGGAGGAGCAGCAGGAGCTGCCGGCCTGGGGCTACATGTTCGCCACACATCCCTCGCCGCGCCAGCGCATCCAGGATCTGAAGGAGCATGCGCTGGCACTGGAGGAGCACGACGGCAACGAGTGAGGCCGAGACTGCCGGCCCGGGCTGCCCTGCTGTTCACCCATCCCGCGCCGGACGAGCGGATCCAGGCGTTGAACCAGCACGCACGGGCGCTGCGGGAGTCCGGACCCTGAGCCGGACTTGGTCTCGACAAAGACTGTTTCACCCGCCGATCCCCGGGTTCCGGTCGGGCTGCCCGAGCGGCCCCGGAACTGGCTTCAGGCGTGTGCGTACCCAGTCTTGCGGGCACAGCGGAAGGTCGCGCCCCGCACTTCCTTCTGGCAAAGCTGGCCCCCACCGTACCATCTTGTGTGTCGTGACCTGTCACCGGTTGAGTGATTCATCCAGATTGATCCAGAGGAGCGAGCCCGCATGATGTCCAACGTTTTCAGACTGTCCATCGTCCTTGCATTCTGTTGTCTGTGGGTGGGGCCGCTCAGGGCCGAGCAGGCCCTGTACTGGCTGGAATCGGTCATCACGGATACGGGAGCCCGCATCACGGGCACCTTCAGCTGGAGCTGGCAGACCGGCGATTTCGAGAACGGCAGCGGCCAGTTCCTGCAGCTGGACATTCCCCATTCCACCCATGACCAGAGCGACCTGATCTGCAGCTTCGACCCCGGCAGCTCCATCGAGATCACGCTGGCGGGCAGTTCGCACGACGATGGGGTCGACATCATGCTGGTGCTGCAGGACCCGCTGCAGCCCGGCGCCAGCAGCCTGCTGGACATCGCCGAATCCCGCTACGAGATCGGGGGCAATGGCTTTCACACGGGAGTGTTTCTCTTCGGGCGCATCGCACCGGTCGAGATCGAGCTGAGCATCGAGACACTCTCGCCAGACAGCGCACGTCTCAGCTGGACCCCCGCGATTCCCGGCTTCGTGCTGCAGCAGACCAACGAGATCCAGCAGCCCGACTGGACGCCCACCAGCAACGGCGCCAGCAGCCCGGTCAGCGTGTCGCTGGACGGATCCCAGCGTTTCTATCGGGTGGGACTGGCCCAGCCCTTCTGAGCGGGCGAACACGCAGGGTCCGGGGAAGTCCGTGGTGATGCTCCCGACTGCCACATGCCACCCGGAGCGTTGTGTCAGTTCCCATTGCCGGAGGCGTGATGCAGTGCACCATTCCCTGTCTGATTCTTGTCCTGACGCTGGCCGCCCGGGCCGCGTATTTCAGCGACTGGCTGTACCTCAGCGACAGCGAGCTCACTCCCGCCAACGGGCTGGTGAATTTCTACTCCGGAGACCTCATGGTGGGGCGCATGCACACCAATGGCGAGCTGCGGATCACCACGATGTCGTGGCCCGAGATTGGCGGCCCGGTCACGTCAGTCATGTGCGATGTTTTCTCAATTTCCCCATCGGACCTGCCCGCCGTGTTCCCGCAGGGCTTCCGCGGTGGCTTTGACCGAGCCGTGTTTCCCGGAGAGGCGGAAATCCTCGCGGTCGCCGGGCAGGCGGAGCCCGGGCACCGTTTCGCGGGACGGGATGTGGACTCGCTGCAGCTGACCACATGGATCCAGTTCGACCAGGCCAGCTATCATGTGAGTCAGTACACACAGGAAGGAGTCCAGGGGCTGGACACCAGCTACGTGCTGCCCTGGGAAACCCGCGCACTGCCCGCCAGTCCGGGTGTGATCTGGGTCCAGGGCGTGGCGCGCATCCAGGGGGTGATTGCGGGCCAGCTGACCGTCGTCGCCAGCGACACCTTGTTCCTGACCGGCGATCTGGTCACCGAGGACGTGATCCTGAATCCCTGTGGCTCGCCGCAGACCTTCGGAACCGTGCCTGCGGGCTCGCCCAACCGCATCGGCCTGATCAGTCTGAGCCAGGTACTGATTGCCGCCACCACAGCCAATGGTCTGGGTGACGGAGCCAACGCTCACCCGTGGCAATGCCCTTCGCCCTACCCGCCGGTGATCACCGTCTGCGGGCAGGATCGGCGCGATATCGTGATCACCGCGGCAATTCTGGCGCTGGGCTGCGGGTACGGGGTGGAATTCTGGAAGTCCTCGGTCACGCCCAATCCCGCTCCGGTGCTTCAGCCCAACTGTTCCGGCTGGAGCGACACTCACGCCCAGCGCATCGAGTGCGGACAGGACGCCACGACGCCCGACTACCGTGGCACGATCTGGCTGGCGGGGTCGATCGCCTTCTCGATGCGGGGGTACTCGCTGATCACCGCGTACTGGCAGAACCCGCTGACCCCCGTCGGCTACCAACTGAAGCACTGGCGCCACGACCCCAACCTGCTGGACAGTCCGCCGCCCTACTGGCCCGAACTGATCTGGGAGGACGAGGACCCCCTCGAGATCGAACCCAGTGAGATCGCCCAGTCCCTGTGCGGCATGGTGGAGGATCCGGATGCTTTCCGTGTGGCATGGAATGCGGGGTTGATCCACTTGACGGTGGCCCCCAGCGAGAACGCGCTCTGCCCGGATGAGAGCGTGCGTCTGGGAATCTGGCTCGATGGACTGGAAGTCGCGCACAGCGACACGGTGGTGGCAACGGACACAGCACTCGAGCTGATTCCCGAGCTGGTACTCCCACCGGATGGCACGCACACTCTGCATCTGGAACTGGCCTGGGACACCCGGGTCTGGAACCGCGGCGGCGAGCTCTGCCAATACCAGATCGAGTTCACGGATGTGGCGGAGGACAGGCATGCCGGACCGCAGGCCTTCGAGCTGGCGGTCTTTCCCAATCCCTTCAATCCGGGCACCACTGTGAGTTTCAATCTGCCCGCGCGTGAGACACTGCGCCTGGTCGTGCACGACCTGACCGGCCGGCGCATCCGGGTGCTGGAGCTGGGGTCGCTACCAGCAGGCTCGCAAGGTGTGTACTGGGACGGCCGCAGCGACGGCGGGCAGGACGCGCCCAGCGGAGTCTACTTCCTGGGCATCGAAGGCGGTTCGGGCCGGCTGGGTGTCGTGAAGGCGCTGCTGGTGCGCTGAGAGTCAGGCTTGCAGCGTGTGGTCGACAGCGGGCTCAACACCAATGTTCAGACGGGTGCCACCACCGGGGCGGGTTCGGCGTCCACCCACTTGCCGTGCTCGCGGATCAGGCTCACCAGTTCGTCCACGGCCTGGGGGGCGGGGATGTTCTTCTTGACGATGTCCTGTCCCACGTACAGATCCACCCGGCCGGCGGCGCTGCCCACGTAGCCGAAGTCGGCGTCGGCCATCTCGCCGGGGCCGTTCACGATGCAGCCCATGATGCCGATCTTCAGGCCCTTGAGGTGCGAGGTGCGCGCGCGGATCGCGCGGCTGGTCTCTTCCAGGTCGAAGAGAGTACGCCCGCAGCTGGGGCAGCTGACGAACTCGGTGGAGAAGATGCGCGTGCCGCTGCCCTGGAGCACGGTGAAGGCGAAGAGGCGGCTGCCCGTCATGGCCACATCGCCCATGATGGTCAGGCTGTTGCCGATGCCGTCGCCCAGCAGGGCGCCCAGCTGGCTGGCCAGCGCCAGTGGATCACGGCAGAGGTCGCGGGTCACCAGCAGGTCCACGGGCATCTTGCAGTTGAGGCGCCGCAGGGCCAGATCCAGCAGGCGGTAGCGGTGCACCAGATCGGGACCGCTGATCGAGAGCAGGGTGCGCCCGGCCTTGAAGTGGTGATGGATGTAATCCACCAGGCTGTTGAGCTGGGGCAGGTCCTGGGTGGTCAGGTGGAACTGGAGGATTTCGTCCACCGAATCGGCCATCTCGGTCCAGGAAGACACATCGTCGTGAATCACTTCCACCGGGATGATCCGGCGCACGACCCCGTCCTTGACCTGGTCCGAATTGAAGAGGGTCAGATTGCCTTCCAGACCCTGCTCGCCACGGTCGGCCGGAATGCGGCTGTCGGGCTGGGGCAGGCGTTCGTCCATCTCGGATACGCCCGGCACATCCTGGGCGTTGCTCATCAGGGTCACCGGAAAGGTGGCCGCCCCACCGCAGCTCCAGCGGTGGCTGCGGTCGGCGCTCAGGTGTGTCTCGCGCGGGCTCCATGAGGTGTAGCCCAGCCCGGCTTCGGGGTAGGCCAGACGCGGCCCTTCGCCGCGCCCGCTGAACAGGCTGGCCAGCGCGCGCGCGGGCCCCAGTTCCATCTCGGGAGGATCGGTCAGCGACACACGCACCGTGTCACCGATGCCGTCTTCAAGCAGCGCGCCGATGCCCTGGGCGCTCTTCAGAATGCCTTCGATGCCGCCGCCGGCTTCCGTGACACCCAGATGGATCGGATAGGCCATTTCCAGTTCGCGCATCCGTTCCACCAGCTCACGGTAGGCGTAGATCATCACCTTGACGTTGCTGGCCTTCATGGAGAGCACGATCTGGTGAAAGCGGGCTTCCTCGCAGAAGCGGATGTATTCCAGCGCGCTTTCGACCATGCCGCGGGGCGAGTCGCCATAGCGCTGCACCATGCGCTGGGACAGACTGCCATGGTTGGTGCCGATGCGCAGGGCGCGCCCTTCGGCCTTGAGTCGGTCCAGCAGGGGCCTGAACGCCTCGCGAGCCCGCTCGCGCCCCTCCTCGAAAGCCCGTTCGCTGATCTCGCTGGAGTCCCGCCCCGGGCGTCCCGAGAAGTTGCCCGGATTGATGCGCACCTTTTCCACATGCAGAGCGGCTTCCATGGCGGCCCGCGGGCTGAAATGGATGTCGGCGCAGAGCGGCACGCGAATGCCCGCCCGGTTCAGCCGGGCGCGGATCTCCTTGAGCGCGCGGGCGTCCTCGATGCCGGGCGCGGTCACCCTCACCAGTTCGGCACCGGCATCGACCATGCGACGGATCTGGGCCACGGTGGCGTCCACATCCGTGGTGGGCGTATTGGTCATCGACTGGATCCGGATCGGATGGCTGCCACCCAGTTTGAGGTCGCCGATGGGCACGACCCGGGTCTGGAAACGACGGTATTGCAGGCGATTCTTGACGTACATGGGTCCCCGAAAGCTGACTCCTATGTCGCGACGGTTTGCGACGAGACGCCAAAAGTAAGGAAGCGCTGCGTCAGAAGCGCAGCGCAACTCCCGCCCACCCTCAACCCAAGCCAACCTCGCCCCACACCTCCTTTCGCGCCCCCTCGTCACTTCAGACCCACCTTCACACCCTTCGCCCCCTCCCTCGCCCACCGCAGCAGCTTCCCCTTCGCCCCCCCCATGCTGACAGCAGCATTTTTTGCCTTCGGGCGCCCGCCGGCGCCCAAAGGCCAAAAATGCGAGGAGCCTCAGTGCCGGCCCCGCCGGCACTGAGGCACACAGGTTGGGCCGTTGCGCCCCATGTGTTACCTTCGCGCCGTTTGACGGCAAGGGCAGCTGCCCTCAGTCTTTCCCCCATCCAGGAGGCCCGATGCCCCCCACTCGAAAAGAGTCCAATGACGCCAAGGACAGCACATCTCCCGCTGCTCTGGCTGCGGCGAACCGCGTGGTCGCAACGCCACGTACCATCCGACGGATCGCCGTATCCACCAGCGGTGGCGACGCACCCGGCCTGAACGCGGTCATCCGCGGAGTCACCAAGGCCGCCATCCAGAAATATCGCTGGGAAGTCACCGGCATTCTCAATGGCCTCGAAGGCCTGATCGACACGCGCCGGATCATGCCGCTGGGCATCGAGCAGGTGCGCGGCATCATGCAGAAGGGCGGCACGATTCTGGGCGCCGATTCCAGCGGATACCCCTTCAATCGCCGCGTGATCCGCAATGGCGAAGCCGTGGATCTGGACGTGCGCAACCTGATCAAGCAGAACTTCCACTATCTCGGCCTGGATGCCCTGGTCTGCATCGGGGGCGAGGGCACCATGGCCATCGCCCATGAGCTCTCCGAGCTGGGCATTCCGGTGGTGGGCGTGCCCAAGACCATTGACAACGACCTGGCCGGCACGGACTACACCTTCGGCTTCCGCACCGCGGTGCAGAACGCCATGGAAGCCTGCGACCGCCTGCACGACACGGCCGCCAGCCACCACCGGGTGATGATCCTCGAGGTCATGGGCCGCTACGCCGGCTGGATCGCCCTCAACACGGGCATTTCCGGCGATGCCGACATCATCCTGATTCCCGAGATCCCCTTCGACCTCAACGAAGTCAATGACGCCATCATTCGCCGCCAGCGCCGTGGCAAGGATTTCTCGATCATCGTGGTGGCCGAAGGCGCCCACGAAGCGGGCGGAAGTCACATCGTGGCCGAGAAGGCCGCCGAGCGCCAGTCCGACATGGATCGTCTGGGCGGTGTGGGCGGCTGGCTGGCCCGCAAGATCAGCGAGGGCACGGGCATGCAGTGCCGCAGCACCGTGCTGGGCCACATCCAGCGTGGCGGATCGCCCACGGCCTCGGACCGGCAGCTGGCCACCTTCTTCGGCATTCACGCCGTGGAACTGATCGCCGCCGGCCAGTTCGACCGCATCACGGTGCTCAACGGCACCACCATCACGGATGTGCCCATGGACAGCGTGATCCGCCAGTACAAACAGGTGGATCCCCAGGGCCAGGCCGTCATGTTCGCCGAACGGCTGGGCATCAATTTCGGCCGGCCCAACCAGGAAGTGGAACTCTAGCACCCTCTGTCACGCAGTGCACGGGCCGCTGACCTGAACGGCCCGCAACGTGTCGGCCGCGGATCTACGCCGGAGGTGCTGCTCCGGGGCGGCCGGCTTGCCAGGACACATCAATGAGCCAGAAGGATCCGAAACGCCAGCAACGCAAACTGCCCGTGGAAAATCTGCGGGTAGGCATGGTGCTTCCCGGGGATGCCTGGATCCAGCGTGACGATGGGCGGCGCGTGCAGATCTTCAGCAGCGGTCAGCCGATCAGCAGCGAAGGCGTGCTCTGGCAATTGTCCGCGCACGGAGTGCACGAACTCCAGCTGGATGTCCCCCTGCTGCGCCGCGACCTTGTGGAAGACGGACGCTGCAGCAAGGCCAACCTGCAGCGCTTCGACTCCCTGCGATCCAGTCTGGACCGCGCCGAAGATCTGGGCCAGAAGAGCCTGCGCCAGCAGCAGCTGATCCTGCAGAGTGCGGCCCAGGGCGGCCAGCCTTCACTGGGGGACCTGCTGGAATCCTTGATGAATCAGGCGGGCCTGCTGGAGAACAATCCCGAACTGGGCTGCGTGCTGGCGACCTTCAACCGCATGGATGCCGAACAGGGGGGCAGGGCGCAGAGTTGCGCCTGGCTGCTCCAGGGGCTGGCCCTTGTCCGCAGCCCCCGTGCCAGCCGCGAAGAGTTGATCACACGGGCCCTGACGGGCCTGCTGCACGACATCGGGATGGTGGATTGCCGCCCCGGGCATGGAGGCGACCCTCGTGATTCAGAGGATTTCGCCGAGCATCCGCTCTTCGGTGAGACGATTCTGCGTCAGATCCCGGGTTTGCCCGGCGTGGTCAGCACCGTGGCGGCTCAGCATCACGAGCGCTTCAACGGACAGGGGTTCCCCGCAGGACTGGGAGTTTCCGAAATCCATCCTCTGGCGCTGGAAGCCGGACTGGTGGATGCCTGGCTCGATCTGCTGCAGCCCCGGGGAGCCAGACAGGGCCTGCCGGCTGCGGCGGCCGTCAATGTGGTACGTGCCTGGGCCGACCGGGAGTTTCCCGCGGAACTGGTGTTCTCCTTCCTTGACTGGCTGGGCCCCTGGCCCGTGTCCTCGGCCGTGGAACTGAGTGATGGGCGCCGCGGCATCGTGGCCCTGCGCGCGGGCGAGGAACCCGGATTGCCCGTGGTGGCCGTGCGCAGTGGGCCGATGACGGTCACCCTCGAGGATCTGGCGCTGGGCTCGCTGCGCATCCAGCGTGGCACAAGCCTGGACCAGAGCGACCTCCAGCCCGAAGAGGTATTCTGATGGGCAGGGTTCTGGGGGTGATCCCGGCCCGCTGGGCCTCGAGCCGTTTTCCCGGCAAGCCTCTGGCCCTGATTCTGGGCCGTCCCATGATCCAGTGGGTCTGGCAGGCCTGCAGCCGTGCCACGTCCCTGGATGAACTGGTGGTGGCCACCGACGACGCACGCATCGCGGACGCGGTGCAGGCCTTCGGCGGTCGGGTGGAGCTGACGCGCGCCGATCACGAGAGCGGCAGCGACCGTCTGGCCGAAGTGGCCTCGCGCTCCGACGCGGAGCTGCTGGTGAACATCCAGGGCGACGAGCCTCTGATGGACTCCAGCGTGATCGACGCCGTGGTGGCCGAATTGCGCCGCGATCCGCAGTGCCAGTGCGCCACAGCCGTGACCCGTTTCCGCAACCGGGCCGAGCTTGAGAGCCCGGACACGGCCAAGGTGATTCTGGATCACGACAATCGCGCGCTCTACTTTTCGCGGGCGGTGATTCCTTTCCCGCGGGATGGGGCGCCCGTTCTTGAGAGCTATCACAAGCACATCGGCATCTACGGCTATCGCCCGGCTCTGCTGGCCCGTCTCGGCAGTCTGAGCAGCACCTTCGAGCACATCGAGAAGCTCGAGCAGCTCCGGCTGCTGGAGAATGGCATCGCAGTGCGGGTGGCCCGGGTCAGTTATCAGCCCCTCGGTGTCGACCGACCCGAGGACATCGCCGCCGTTGAAGCCCTGCTTGCCCACCCATGAGAAGGAGACCCAAGTGGCCCGCACCCCCCGCCTGAGATCCAAGTTCATTTTCATCACGGGGGGAGTCGTCTCCTCGCTGGGCAAGGGCATCACGATTTCCTCCCTGGGCATCCTGCTGCAGGCGCGCGGGCTCAAGGTCAACGTGATCAAGCTGGACCCTTATCTCAACGTCGATGCGGGCACCATGAACCCCTACCAGCACGGCGAAGTCTACGTCACCGAGGACGGGGCCGAGACCGATCTGGATCTGGGGCATTACGAGCGCTTTCTGGACATCACCACCA
>JACKCN010000014.1 GCA_020634015.1 Candidatus Delongbacteria bacterium
CCACCGGCGTCACCGCTGCGGAATGGGATTGATCCTTGGCGACAGCACACGTGCATCCAGGATGTCACCCCCGCGAAGCGGGTCGCCCAGAATGGGGGCCCATTGCATGGCGCTCCGGCGGTGACACCGCAAACTCATTCTCGATTGGCACTGCTGTCCGGCGAGCAAGCGCGGCGGCCCACGTCCATGCCCAACCAGTCCGTCTCGATGGTGCCGCCACAGGCGTCGCCGCCGAGGAAGGGATTGATCACTCCTGGAGGGATTCGTCACCAGCGATCCGTCGAACCGAAGGGTGGGCAAAGGCCCGACATTCCTCCGGCGCAACGACACATTTTCGGGGCCGTGCCCACCACACGTGATGGCATCGTGGCACTCTTCGCCATGAGGACTTTCGCGTTCGTGATTTCGCTGGCACCGGGACAGCCATCTGGAGATCTGCGTACAGTGCCCATGTACGGCATGATTGGTTTGTATCACCGTGGATGCGTGGGACACCAGGACACGCGGCCCCGGCACTGGTGCCCGATACTGAACGATGCGGTGGATTGCATTGGCGCTGTGGCGGGTTGCTGATACTGATAATACAGGCCTTCGCTTGCTGGTATGGTTCTTGCGTTTCGGCAGCCGTTGTGCCCTTTTTCAGAACCTTCGCATCTGCAAGCGGACTGGCATCCGATGGACAGGTGTATTCAAGCAGCAGGAGAAACGGACCATGAAGACACTTGCCCTGATGTGGTTGACTCTGGTGATCGCTCAGACCCCTTTGCATGCGGAGACGGACTTCAGCGTGCATGGAGTCAACAATTGCACCTCGAATCCTCCCGGCAGTGGGCCAGGTTTCACGCTGGCCGCTGGCACACATCCAGTGGAATTCCTGGGCGGTGCCTGGTCGCTCTGGAACAGCGAAGGACAGAACGGTGGGCAGGAATGGGTCACCGTGGTCCGCGTCTGGATTCATGCCACGAATGAAATCGTGCCCATGTTCAATACCGGTTTCCACCCCAGTCAGGCCACTGCCCAGGCGGCCGCCCAGGGTATGGTGTTTCCGCTCGAGCTGAGCGTGGCCAGCCAGGTCACATTCTTCGTTCATGATGGTGGCGGGTGCGGGGACAACCGGGGTTCCGTCATGTTGCGTCTGCAGGACCAGCAGGTGGCGGCCGCATTCGATACCCCCAGCCATTTCCAATTGTTGGACAACCATCCCAATCCCTTCAACCCATCAACCCAGCTGCGCTTCAGCCTGGATCACACCGCGCAGGTTGAGCTGACCGTGTTCAATCTTCAGGGTGAAATGGTCGCTCGCCCGCTCAACGACCTGGTGGCCGGCGGGGAGCACAGCGTGCTCTTCGACGCCTCACAACTTCCCAGCGGTTGCTACGTCTACCGCCTGGAATCGGAAGGCCGCCAGCAGACCCGCAAGATGCTGCTGCTGAAATGACCCTCGCGAGAGCTCGCGATGGATTGTGCTTCAAGATATCCCCCGGTCGCGGAGTGCGATCGGGGGATTTCTCCTGTCAGCCCAGTTGCCGGGCTCGACCCGAAACTGTGTCGTCGCGCCAGCGGAAAGTCAGGTCGTTTCCCACCCTGCAGATCACCATTGACGAATGAATCGAGAAAGCTCAAGCCAATTCCACAGCGGTGACGCCGGTGGCGGCACCATCGAGACGGAATGGTCTGGCATTCACGTGGGCCGCCGCGCTTGCTCGCCGGACCGCGAAGCGGGCCAAGTTTGCGCGGCGCGAGGTCTGCGAAGAGGGTCTTTCTTTGGCTCCACCTTGCTTTGGACCCGTCCAAAGAAAGGTGGAAAGTGATGCATCACGGCAGGCCGTCCAGGGCCGAGGAAGCCATCATGGCGTCGCCTCGGCACACAAGAACCAACCGCAAGGCCTTGTAGACTCAGCAGGATCCGTAGCCCGGATGAAACTGCCGTATCCGTACTTCAGGGGAATCGCTCCGGCGCAATCCGGGTTTCATAAAATCAACAGGCTGGCGGGATGTTGTCTGGGTGAGATACATCGACCCGTATCGGTCCATGTGTTTCGCAAGGCAGGGGTGTCAACCACGATGTTGTGAGAACGGAGCGCGCCTACTGCAGAAGCAGCACTTTCCGGGTCTGTCGTTTCCCTCCTGCGGTCAACTCGATCAGATAGACGCCGCTGGAAAGACCGATGGCCTGGAAGACAATCTCGTGCTCCCCGCGTCCACGGCTCTCGTCCAGCAGGGTCTGGATTCGCTGGCCGCGCAGGTTGTAGACGCTGATCGTGACGCGCAGTGGCCTGTCGAGAGTGAATGGGATCCGGGTCATCGGATTGAAGGGGTTGGGATACGGTAGGCCCAGCTTCAATCCCTGTGGCAGATTGGAAGGACGAGGTGTGGGGCGTTGCAGAGCCACCCAGCTTGTATCGATCGCGAAGGCTCCGGGGCCGCCGGTGTAGCCCATGTCATTGCGCAAACCGCCCTGGCTGGGCCATCTGGCCTGACCAGGGTGCAATGGATCTTCAGCGTCGTGATACTGGGGTGCCGGACTACCCGCATCAATCGCAGGGGACGCCGGCGACAGCCAAGGCGCCCCCAATTCAGCATCGAACAGCGGATCAACTCCGATCAGGTTCCCAATGCCAGGCTGGGGATTGTCAAGCAGGCAGTACTCGAATTCAGGTGGAAGCCACTGTGTGATATCGAGTCCGGGATGTGTGAACCAATGGCAGGGATTTCCCCAGATGATGCTGTTGTGGATTTTCATCCGGGGAAAATCAACATTGAGACCGGCAAACAGACACACCGTCGAATTGTCAGTGAGCGTCACATTGCTGATTTGACTTGCCTCACCACCCGAGATCGCAAATGCGGTCTGCCAAGTCTGATGCGACAGATCATAAGGGTATGTGAAGTATGCGTCCAGCGAGTCCGTGCCTTCGACCAGAATGTTCTGCAGATCCAGAGTGTCTGCCCTGAAGAAAAGTCCCATTCTACCGTTGTTGCGCGAAACAAGATTGTGCACCTCGTAATAGCGGAACGACGGCGCGTTGGATAGTCCCCCATCGTCGTTGTCTTCAATCAGCACGTTGTGCAGCACCATCTTGGGGTAGTACCAATCCGCCGGGCCCGTGGTGTTGTAGAACTGGACCGTGCTGCCCACCATGCGTGGGTCAACGGCAGGATCATCCGATGGGCGCTCCGGCACACTGTTTGGCTGGCGATTGTTGCGTACGATGAGATCTTCGAACAGGACTTCCTGTGTAGGCCAGTGATAGGCAGCTCCCGTGACCAAGGCCCGTCCAAGATTCGCAGGGTGTTGAATGCGAGTATCCCAGTTGTCCTCATGATCATCGGACAGATTGTTCTGAATGATGGTGCGACGATGAGTCCGGTTTCTGCCTATCAGATTGAATGTCCCGCCTGCTTCCCAGGCCAATCCCTGAACCTCGACAGTGATTGGCAAACCGTTCTGGTAGTATGGGTAGATCCGGGAAATGTTGTCCTGAACCACGACATCCTCGGTGCTGCAGCCAACAGTGTAAAGAACTCTTCCCATCGTGTTTGTCGCACTGTTTGACTCAAAGCCCTCTGGGTCCGCACCACTGACACATCCTTCCACCAACAGATTTCTCACCAGGCCATACCCTTTGATGGTGACAATTCTGCCCGCATTGGTCGTGCAGTTCCGAATCGTGATCCGACTTGCCAACAAGCTGTCGTCGCTGCTGATGTCGATCACATCCTTGTTGACTCCGGATCCTCCCAACGGCTGATTCGAATGGCAGTCCTCCACCAGAATGTCTCTGGCAGTCATCAGGTAGGGTGGGGATCCATTGTCCAGGCTGAGCACCAATGCGGGTCCATCCTCCACACTGACGTTCCGGACTGACACATCGTGTACATCGTATGCGGCATGGCCATGGATCGAAATGTACCCACCATCCCCATACCCCCCATCCACAATCAAATCGGATACCTGAATCGTATCAGCGGTTGCACTGATCAATCTTACAGGCTGAGGTGATGGATCTGCACGAAGGCGATCAATGCAGAGGAACTGGCAATTGGAAACCCTGATCTGGTAATGCACGCCATTTTCGTCAGTCAATCGGTCTGGGAACAGATGGAGGTTGCTCAGTACCACTCGGCCAGGATAATGCGTCAGCCAGTTATGTGATATGATCGCCCCCTGATTGTGTGCTCGATTCTCCCTGAAGATCGAGTTCCGCACAGTCAAGTTGGCTAAGTAATCCAACTGGATTCCCCCAGCACTATTCACTGCAGGGCTGGGCTCGCCTAACCCCCGCTGAAGCGTGAGACCATCAATCGTTAGCACATTGCTGGCCAAACTACGTACAACAATGAGGGTCCCCAACCACTCTCCATCTATGACTGTCATATTCACTGCTGTGGAGTCACCTGTGAAGAAGTCATCTGAGCACAGTGTTAGACTCTTGTCAGGCACGACCAGCCGCTCGAAGTAGGTTCCGGGCGCCAGCCACAGCGTGTCCCCGCTGGCACAGGTATCAATGGCGGTCTGTATGGAAGGGAACTGGGAGGGTATGCGCAGCACGGCCGCATGGCCAATGCCGTGAACCAGCAGGATGAGCACCAGCAAGATTCCTGGCATGATCTGGATTCCTGTGACTGAGCCGCCGCCATGAGATATGCAGTGGCCAGTTTAGCGAATGGCGCAGTGGCGGGCTGGACCAATGTCAAGCGGTGGAACTGTCAGGTACCTGGATTGCCGGAAGGTCGCGGCAGGCCCGAAAGGGGCCGCTGCCAAGCGACGGATGACTTGCCGAAGCGCCGGAGTGCGGGCGTACGTACCATCCTGGCACCTTTCCCCGAGGTTGGAAGCACGGAAGGCGCGGTCCTGGCGGGGAAAACGACTGTGCCGCGGCTCCATTCAGCGCGAGAGGTTACGGAAGATCTCCTTGAGGAAACGGCCGGTCTCACTGCCCTTGGTGGCGGCCACCGTCTCGGGAGTGCCCTGGGCGATGATCGTCCCGCCGCGCTCGCCACCCTCGGGCCCCAGATCGATGATCCAGTCCGCCGTCTTGATCACATCGAGATTGTGCTCGATCACCACGACGGTGTTGCCCGCCTCCACCAGCGCATTGAGCACCTTGAGCAGCAGCTGGATGTCCGCGAAATGCAGGCCCGTGGTCGGCTCGTCCAGAATGTAGATCGTGCGCCCCGTGGGGCGCTTGCTGAGTTCGGTCGAGAGTTTGACTCGCTGGGCTTCGCCACCGGAAAGAGTCGTTGCCTGCTGCCCCAGATGGATGTAGCTCAACCCCACTTCCATCAGCGTGTTCAGCTTGCGGTGAATGCGCGGGATGGGACCGAAGAACTCGCAGGCCTCCTCCACCGTCATCTCAAGAGCTTCGGCGATGCTGCGGCCCTTGTAGTGCACTTCCAGGGTTTCGCTGTTGTAGCGGCGGCCCTTGCAGAGTTCGCAGGGCACGTAGACATCGGCCAGAAAGTGCATCTCGATCTTGATGATGCCGTCGCCGCTGCAGGCCTCGCAGCGTCCGCCCTTGACATTGAAGCTGAAACGGCCCGGGGCGTAACCACGCACCTTGCTTTCGGGCAGGGCGGCGAAGAGGTCGCGGATCATGGTGAACACGCCCGTGTAGGTTGCCGGGTTGCTGCGCGGGGTGCGCCCGATGGGGCTCTGGTCAATGGTGATCACCTTGTCCAGGTGTTCCAGACCGCGCACACGGCCGTGAGGGGCGGGCAGCACGCGGGCGCCGTTCAGCTCGCGGGCCAGCAGCATGTTGAGCGTGGCGTTGATGGCCGTGCTCTTGCCGCTACCGGAGACGCCCGTGACACAGGTGAAGGTGCCAAGAGGGATCTCCAGCCTGATGTCCTTGAGATTGTTGCCCTTCAGGCCTTCCACCACCAGCTTCTGCCCGTTGCCCGGGCGGCGCGTGGCGGGTACGGCAATCAGATTCTCGTCGCGCAGGTAGTCGCCCGTGACACTGCTGCGGGCTTTCATCAATTGCTTGGGCGTGCCCTGGAACACCAGCTCGCCGCCGTGGATGCCGGCGCCGGGGCCCAGGTCGATCACCTGGTCGGCACGCAGGATGGTGTCGCGATCGTGTTCCACCACGATCACCGTGTTGCCCAGATCGCGCAGGTGCTCGAGGGTTTCGATCAGCTTCTCGTTGTCGCGCTGGTGCAGGCCGATGGAGGGCTCGTCCAGCACGTACATCACACCCATCAGCTGGCTGCCGATCTGGGTCGCCAGCCGGATGCGCTGGGCCTCGCCGCCGGAGAGCGTGCCCGCGTTGCGGCCCATGCTCAGGTAGTCCAGGCCCACATTCACCAGAAAGCCCAGCCGCCCCTGCACTTCCTTCAGAATGGGTGCGGCGATGGTCAGGTCATTGCCGGTCAGTTCCAGGTTCTGGAAGAACTGTTCCGCGTCACGGATCGAGAGCTCACACAGTTCGATGATGTTGCGTCCGCCCACGGTCACGGCCAGGGCGCTGGGCTTGAGCCGCCTCCCGCCACAGGTGGCACAGGGGCGCGAACTCATGAAGCGTTCGATCCATTCGCGGATGCCCGGACTCTGGGTCTGACGGTAGCGGCGTTCCAGGTTGGGAATGATGCCTTCCCAGCGACTGAAGTATTCCCAATTGCCCTTGCCGCCCGAATGGCTGCCGCTGAACTTGAGTTCGTCCTTGCTGCCGTAGAGGATCACCTGTTGGTGGGCCGGCTTGAGCTTCTTCCAGGGTGTGTTCAGCTTGAATCCCACCTTGCGGCCCACGGTCTCGATGGCGCGCAGGGGCCAGGTCTCGCCGTGGCTGGTGCCGTCGCCCATGGTGCCGATCGCGCCGCTCTCCAGGCTCAGCTCGGGGGCCACCACCACCAGTTCCGGATCGATCACGCGGTTGTGCCCCAGTCCCGTGCAGTCCGGGCAGGCCCCGAAAGGGCTGTTGAAACTGAACACGCGCGGGGCCAGCTCCTCGATGCCCACTCCGTGTTCGGGGCAGGCGAAATGCTGGCTGAAGAGCAGTTCGCGTGTCTCGGCCCCGGGGCTGTCCAGGATCACCCGGCAAAGCCCGGCGGCCAGTCCCAGCGCGGTTTCCACCGACTCGAAGAGCCGACCACGAATCTCCGGCTTGAGGATCAGACGGTCCACCACCACATCGATGTCGTGCTTGTAGGTCTTGCGCAGACCTTCGGCGACCTCGTCCAGCTCCTTCATCTCGCCGTCCACTCGCAGGCGCACGAATCCGGCCTTGCGGATGTGGGCGAAGAGGTCCTTGAACTCGCCCTTGCGCCCGCGCACCATGGGTGCCAGCACCTGCAGCTTGCTGCCCGCGGGCTCGTTCAGGATCTGGCTGACGATCTCCTCGGGGCTGGACTTCTCGATGGGGCGTCCACACTCAGTACAGTGGGGGCGGCCGATGTTGCCGTAGAGCAGGCGCAGGTAATCGTAGATCTCGGTGACCGTGCCCACCGTGGAACGCGGATTGTTGTGGCGCGTCTTCTGCTCGATGGAAATCGCCGGGCTGAGACCTTCGATGGAATCCACATCGGGCTTCTCCATCAGGCCCAGGAACTGGCGCGCATAGGCCGAGAGACTTTCCACATAGCGCCGCTGGCCTTCGGCGTAGAGCGTGTCGAAGGCCAGACTGGACTTGCCGCTGCCCGAGAGGCCCGTGATCACCACCAGCCTGTTGCGCGGGATACGCAGGTCCAGGTCCTTGAGATTGTGTTCGCGCGCGCCGCGGATGTGAATATGACTGGGTTCCATGAGTCTTCCTGTTCGTCTTGAGTGGCCTTCCGCGGAGGGAAGTCAGAGGCCTCTGCTCGGCGTTCGGGCCCCAAAGGCCGCAAGGTCGCGCACGGGTGGGACATTGGGCTCAGCCCAGCAGGCTCAGCACCAGTTCGTCCAGCAGCA
Source organism: Candidatus Delongbacteria bacterium (assembly GCA_020634015.1). Lineage (NCBI taxonomy): Bacteria > Candidatus Delongiibacteriota > Candidatus Delongbacteria bacterium. The sequence continues at coordinate 7,892 of JACKCN010000014.1, forward strand.
CCCAGTTCTCCGGTCGCAGTACCAGACGCTCCCCGTTGCAGTGCTGGAAGCGTCTCCGGTGCAGGCGGGCCCGGGCCCAGATGCCGTCCGCGGTCAGCGCGCCAAAGCGGCCAACCAGAACCCGGCGTTCCAGCCCCTGGCGCCAGCGCAGCCCCAGGTAGACCGCCTCCAGCAGTGCCGCGTCACGATCCGGACGATCCGCTTCGGCGGGGGTGGGCTGGCCCGCGTCCACCGCATCATTGAAGAGTCGCAGGTTGGGCAGCCGGTTCAGACGCAGCCCCCAGGGCTCGGCCTGCCCCGTGAGAATCGTCGCCCGTTGCGGATTCAGCCAGGCGCTCGCCCCCGGGCCCACGGCCAGACAGTCGCGCAGCTCCCAGTAGCCCCGGTTGTGACGACTTTCCTGCCCCGCGCGGCAGAAGCTCGACACTTCGTAGTGCTGGTAACCGGCCGTGCGCAACTCCTTGGACAACAGACGGAAGAGGCGCGCGCTGTGATCGCCGTCCAGAGGTGTGACCCGTCCCTGACGGCGACGCAGATCCAGTCGGGTGCCCGCCTCGTAGCCCAGTCCGTAGGCGCTGATGTGCGGCGGATCCAGCGCCCGCAGCGCCGCGATCTCGCGCCGCAGGGCGGTCGCGGTCTGACCCGGCAGTTGGTAGATCAGGTCCAGACTCAGGTTCGTCAGTCCGGCCGCCCGCAAACGCTGCAGTCCGCGCTGCAGATCGTCCAGGTCGTGTTCCCGGTCCAGAAAGGCCAGGGCACCCGGGTCGGCGCTCTGGGCGCCCAGACTGGCGCGCGTGATACCGGCGGCCACCAGGCTTCCGGCCAGCTCGTCCGTGATGTGCTCGGGATTCAGCTCCACCGTGATCTCGGCCCCGGGCAGCAGGCGCTCGGCCAGCGGACCCGGTCCCAGCAGCTGGCGAAAGAACTCCGGCGGCAGCAGGCTGGGGGTTCCCCCGCCCAGGTACACACTGTGGATCGCCCCCTCACTCCATGCCGGGCTGGCAAGCTGACGCGCCAGATCCGCGCGCAGTCGCTCGCCACCGAGGCGCAACACTTCGGGATCGCGGGTGACCCCGGCGTAGAAATCGCAGTAACCGCAGCGCCGACTGCACCAGGGCACATGGATGTAGACTCCGAAGGAGTCGCTCGGCGGCATGATCGTCTCCCGGCGCTGCAGCATGCGTGTGTGTCAGTCGCTCAGTCCAAATCCCACGGCCCCCACCACGCGGATCGCGCCCACCGGGCAGACCGGCACGCAGAGGCCGCAGCCCACGCAAAGCTCGGCGTGAATCCTGGCCCGGGCTCCGTGTGCGCCCGCGGCTCCTTCGGCCCGGATGCAGTCGGTCACAGGGCAGGCCGGCAGGCAGTCGCCACAGCCGGTGCAGGCTTCGTTGACCGTGAACCAGGGGCGGTGTGCGATCCGGTCGCTGAAGACGCTGCTGGGACAGAGCCCCACCAGGGGCACCAGATTGGCGCTGCGGCTGTAATCCAGCACGCGCCGCTGGCCATCCACGAGCAGCAGGCCCGGCTCGACGAAGGCGTTCTCGACGCAGCGGCCGCTGGAGGCACAGCCACTGAGGCAGTGTTCCCGGCGGCGCTCGACCGGTTCATCGCTGGCGCAGGTCACGGCCACCTGGGCGTCCGCGGGAATCAGCGAGAGGATCTGGCGCGGGCAGGCGGGCAGGCAGTCGCCGCAGCCCGTGCAGCGGCTGGCCTGGATCACGGGCAGCCCGTTCACGACCCGGATCGCGTTCTCCGGACAGGCGTCCACGCAATCGCCGGCTCCCAGACAGGCCCAGTTGCAGTCGCGCTCGCCCCCGTACTGCAGCTGCAGGTCCAGACAACTCTCCCGACGCACCGATTCAAAGGTCCGCAGGTTCTGGTCCTCGCGCGAACGGCAGTTGACCACCGCACTCAGCTCACTGCCATAGCCGTGTGTCTCGTCGCGCTCTCCGCTCCAGGCCACCCGGCCGCGAATGCGCCATTCGGGATGCGCCAGAGGCTGACGGCCCGAGAGCTCCACATGGCCCGTGTGACGCAGGAAACGCGACAGCAGCAGGGTGACTCCCGCCAGACAGAGCAACAGCAGCAGTTCCAGGCTCATCCCAGTCCTCCTCCGCTGCGCAGATGATTCAGGGTCATCAGCAGGACCAGCAGCAACAACAGACTGCCCAGACGAAAGGGCAGGCCTTCGATGGATCCCGGGGCGCGGTTGAGTCTGAAGCGTTCCTGTGCTCCGGTGAGCACGAACACCAGAGCCAGCACGAGCAGCAGCATGAGACCCAGGGCGCTGGCTCGTCCCAGTGGCCCGGCCGGCAGATCGATCACGGGAGCCAGCAGCGGGCGTGCCAGCAGGGGCAGCCAGAGCAAGCCCGGCAGCGCCACGAACAGTTCCAGTTGTTCCCGGTCGGCACCGCCCAGCAGCAGCTTGAGCAGCAGCAGCCCGGGCAGGGTCGCCAGCAGGGCACAGGACAGCCTCAGGGCCAGCAGCAGGTCGCCCGTGTGCTCCAGAGGAAAGAACACGGCCGGCAGCATGGCCAGGGCACAGGCGGGCAGGATCGCCCAGCTGCGCTGGAAGGCGCTGAAGTGATGCTGGCGCACCAGCAACGGAGCCGCCAGCAGACCAAAGAGCACGACCAGCGGGGTGCCCGTGTCAAAGAGGGTGCTCATTCCACCTCCCGGGCCACCCGGCGAGCCCGCCGGCGCAGCCAGAGCTGGATCACACCCAGCAGCACCAGCAATCCCACCGTGCGGGGCAGGCCGGCCAGCCCGGGCGGCAGGGCTCCCGGCAGACGCTCGAGCGCGCCCAGAGCCCAGAGTCCGATCAGAGGCACAGGCAGCAGGAAGGTGGCGCGCACGCTCCAGCTGCGACGCTCCTCGTCACGCAGAGTGCAGACCTGCTGCAGGTAGAGGAATGCACCCGTGTGCACGGCCAGCAGCAGACTGAGTTCCAGTACCGGAAGTCCGGCACGGACGCCTGTCACCCTCAGCAACCAGGCCACGCCGGCCGCCTGAAAGGGCACACCGGCCAGCAGCAGCAGGCTGAGCCAGGTGCCTCGCGCCTGTGAGAAGCGATAGGGCCAGGCGGGCGCCGCCAGCACCAGGCAATTGAGCGGCAGCAGCACCAGCAGCAGCAACCAGATCACACCATCGGCCCCCAGGCAGATCGCGGGCCCCAGGCAGGCCGTATACAGGGCCGCTTCGAAGGGCGTGATCGTGCGGGCGGCAAAGGGGCGCTCCCGGGTCAGTGGATTCTGGCCCGGTTCCCATTGCAATTGCGGTTGTTCCACGGGAGCGCTGAAAGAGCGTCTCATCGGCGGGGCCCTCGCGGCAGAGTCGACTGGTTCAGCCAGGGCACCAGAGCACTGGCGGCCAGAGTGGCCAGCACAAGCCCCGCTTCGCCCAGATGCAAGGCCGGTACGGCCAGCAGCAGGCTGCCCAGCAGCAGGCCGTGTGACAGGCGTCCCCGGGCGGTCAGAGGTGTATGCACGCTCTCGGCGGCTCCAAACACCAGCAGGGGAAGCAGAAAACTGCCGCTGCACCAGAGGCTGAAGGCCGGCCAGTGCGCCAGACCCGACGCGTTCACCAGCAGGACTCCAGTGCCGAAGACGGCCAGGGCCGTGACCGGGACTTTCCAGTCGATCACACGGCGTGTCACCAGCAGCACTCCCCCCGGCAGCAGGGCCAGCAGGCTGGCCGCACCCAGTGTGCCCGGGTGCAGGTTCCAGACGAAATCCAGCACCCCACCACTGCTCAGCCGTTCCTGGAGCTGCGCCAGGCGGCTGAGGGTCAGGGGCACGTCCACGGGTGGGTTGACCAGCCCGTGCTCGGTGCTCGCTTCCAGCTCGGCCAGGGCTTGCCAGGCTTGCTGCAATTGTGTCTTCAGGGTGACCGGCACCGAGGCGGGCAGACTGAACCAGCCCTTCTCAAGCCACCAGAGCGGTGTCAGCAGTCCGCCCCCCGGTTGGGCCACCAGATCCAGCAGAAGGCGGGCGAAGAGCGCCGGATGCATGGCGGCGCGCCCATACCCCCCAAAGAGCTGCTCGGCCAGAAAGGCGCCCAGGCCACCGGCCAGCATGACCTGGCTCCAGTGCAGGTCTGGCGGCAACAACAGCGCAAAGACCAACCCGCCCAGCAGGGCGTGTCCGTCCAGGGTGCGCTGGCGATTGCCGGCCACGGCCTTGGTGAAGGCTTCCGCCAGCAGGAAGGACGCCGCCGCCACTCCCGCGGTGCGCAGGGCGGGCAGGCCGTAGAGCCCGAAAGCAACCAGCAGCAGGGGCGCCAGCGCCAGCATGGACTGGCCGTGCAGGGCCGAGAGGCGGGACCGTGTGCGCAGCAGAGGCATCGGGGCCAGACGGAACACGGGACGTGCCTCAGACATGGCGCACCTCGCGCAGCTGCTGCAGTCCTTTGCGCAGACTGTGTCCCAGATGGATGTGGCTGGGGCAGACATAACTGCACACACCGCAGAGCAGGCAGTGCTCCAGCCCCATCCCGCGGGCCTCGTGCAGGCGCTGCTCTTCGATCAGATGCACCAGGCGGGGCGGGGCCAGGCTGCGCGGACAGGCTTCCAGACAGCGCCCGCAGGTGTTGCAGGCGTCCTCACGCAGGCGCGGCAATTCGTCCGGGTTGGCGGTCACCAGTGCCCGCAGGGGCGGACAGAGGGGCGAGTCCGTGTCACGCAGCAACTTGCCGTCCAGAGCTCCACCCGCGAATGCCGCGCTCGGTGGCCCCTCGGGAAAGAGCTCCTGCCAGGGCAGACCGCTGGGCAGTTCGACCAGCTCGCCGTTTCCGGCCAGGTCCGAGACGGACAGCAGAAATCGATCGGCGGGGCCCACCGTGAGCCGCCGTTCCAGCAGCAGCAGGCGGTCCAGATCGAGCACGAGCACTCCCTGACTGGCCAGCAGGCGCGTGGGATCCAGTGTGCGGGACGGATTGACCAGCCGTGTGGCACGCTCGGCCAGCAGGCGGGGATGGGCACCGGGATGGCTGTTGTCCAGCTGGATCCGGGTCAGGCTGATACCGGGCTTGAGCGCGGCCACCAGAGCTTCGGCCGCCTTGCGCTGGGGAGCACGGTGCGCCAGATGCAGATGCTGGAAACGAGCACGTTCCAGCACCAGGTCCAGCGCGCACGAGAGTGCCTTTCCGCGGGCCAGTTCTTCCAGTCGGGCCATCAGGGTCCAGTGCCCCAGTTCGGTCTCGGCGGCGTTGAGAATCAGGATCGCACCGGCAGGCAGGATTGCCAGCTCGTGATCCAGAGGAATCCCGTCCAGATTCTCGAGTCCCTGGGCCGACAGGGCCAACCCGGCCGAGAGCGGCTGCTCATCTTCCTGCTCGACCTGAAGCACGGCGCAGGGCAGCAGGCAACCATCGCCCACTCTGCGGTTCTCGACGGCCAGGATCCGCCCGGACGCCGGTGCCAGTCGCACGCGGGACAGCAGTCCACAGGGTTCGCTCAGCGGCTCGCCGGCACTCACCCGTTGGCCGGCCACCACCAATGGCCGAGCCTCATCGTAGCGGTAGCCGCGCAGAGGCAGGACTCGCACACCGGTACCCTGCAGCTCGCGCCGGGGCGGAACCGCCCTGGGGCACCAGTCGGGTGGCAGAATGCCTTCCTTGAGGTGGAAACGGCGCATCAGTGCCCAGCCTTCGGGAAAGGGGACTCAGGAGGAAGAGGGCAGATGGCGGGAGAGCACACACTGAGTCCGCTGGGACATCTCGGATCACGCCGGAGAGTTTGCATTGAATCCATCACGGCACACTTTCGTCTGTCCGGCGGGACACGTGGAGTCTGGAATCCGATTGGCTGGGTGCTTGAAACACCCGGTCAGCGAAACCGGGTGTCCCTGGAGAGGTTCAGGCACCACCCTGGGGCAAACTTTCCCGCAGAGTGTGCAATTCGTTCAGGAATCCTTCGGCATCCTGGAAACGCCGGTAGACACTGGCGAAGCGGATGTAGGCCACCTCATCGAAGGCCAGCAGGCGATCCAGCACGATGCGCCCCAGGCGCTGGCTCTCGATCTCGCCGCTTGCCGCGGCGCCGGCCTGTACCACCCGCTCGACCGAATCGATCAGCTCGTCCACCTGGGCCTCGCCATAGCCGCGCTTGTGCAGCGCCTGCAGAATGCCACGCCGCAACTTGGCCCGGCTGTAGACTTCGCGGCGTCCATCCGACTTGATGACCGTGAGCTGCGCACCCTCCACATATTCGTAGGTGGTGAAGCGGGCCTGGCAGACACTGCACTCGCGCCGACGCCGGATGGCGCTGTGATCGCCCAGCGGTCGGCTGTCGATCACGGTGTCCTTGTTCTGGCCGCAGGATGGGCATTTCATTCACTCACCTCCGCGCCGACGCTTCGGCGCGACCTCAGTTTTCGCGATACAGGGGAAAGGCCCGGGCCAGTTCGCGCACGTCAGCGAGCACGGCGGCCAGGGTCCCGGGGTCCTTCGCGCCTTTCAGCGCCCGGTCGATGAAACCGGCGATGGTGCGCATGGCGTCGGCATCCATGCCACGGGTCGAGAGGGCCGCGGTACCGATGCGGATGCCGCTGGTGATCATCGGGCTGCGGCTGTCGAAGGGCACCATGTTCTTGTTGACCGTGATACCTGCCGCCTCGAGCGCGTTCTCGGCGGCCTTGCCGCTGAGCCCGTCGCTGCCCAGATCCACCAGCAGCAGGTGGTTGTCGGTGCCCCCACTGACCAGGCGGTAGCCTTTCTCGACCAGGCTCTGGCCCAGCACGCGGGCATTTTCCTTGACCCGACGGATGTAGACCTTGAACTCGGGTTGCAGACATTCGCCCAGCGCCACGGCCTTGGCCGCGATCACGTGCATCAGCGGTCCGCCCTGGATGCCGGGCATGACCACTCCATCGATGATTTCGCTCTGCTGCATCATCCGGCCACTCTTGGCGGCCACCTTGCCGTGCACGTTGTCGCCATCCTTGCCCATCAGAATCATGCCGCCACGGGGGCCGCGCAGGGTCTTGTGAGTCGTGGTGGCCACCACGTGGGCATGGGGCAGCGGACTGGGATGCTCGTCGGCGGCCACCAGGCCCGCGATGTGCGCCATGTCCACGAACAACCAGGCACCGATCTCGTCGGCAATGGCCCGGAAGCGCGCGAAATCGATCTCGCGCGGGTAGGCCGAAGCACCCGCCACGATGAGTCTGGGTCGGTGTTCCTTCGCGGCGGCTTCCACCGTATCGAAATCGATGCGCCCGGTCCCGGCGTTCACGCCATAGGAGACGAAGTTGTAGAGCTTGCCCGAGAAGTTGACCGGGCTGCCGTGGGTCAGGTGACCGCCGTGGGCCAGATTCATGCCCAGCACGGTATCACCGGGCTGGATGTAGCTCATGTAGACCGCCATGTTCGCCTGGCTGCCCGAGTGCGGCTGCACGTTGGCGTACTCGCACTGGAAGAGCTGGCAGGCGCGCTCGCGGGCCAGGTTCTCGACCTCGTCCACATGTTCGCAACCGCCGTAATAACGTTTGCCCGGATAGCCTTCGGCATACTTGTTGGTCATCACACCGCCCTGGGCCTGCATCACGGCCCGGGAAGTGAAGTTCTCGCTGGCGATCATTTCCAGGCGTTCTTCCTGGCGGGCCAGCTCCTGATTGATGATGCGCGCCACATCGGGATCGCGCCGGGTCAGTTCGTCCATGGGGCCTTTCCTGGTCTCCGGGCCGCTCAGCAGCCGGTGAGTCCGTGCAGTTTTTCCAGTCGGCGGGTGTGACGGCCGCCCTCGAAGGATGTGTCCAGCCAGGTCGCCAGAATGCGCAGGTTCTCTTCCACGCTGCGCATGCGTCCCGCGAGAGCCAGGCAGTTGGAGTCGTTGTGCAGACGGCTCAGCCGGGCCGATTCCACTTCAAGACACAGGGCACAGCGCACACCCTTGAGCTTGTTGGCACAGATCGAGGCGCCAATGCCGGAACCGCAGAGCACGACGGCCAAGTGGACTTCGCCATGCGACAGCGCCCGCGCGCAGGGCACGATGCTGTCGGGGTAATCCATGGCCACGGGTTCGTGGGCCCCGAAATCACGGACCTGGAATCCACGATCCATCAGGGCCTGGATCACCGCCAGTCGGGCTTCGTGGGCGGCGTGGTCGGCGGCCACTCCGATCACGGGAGTCAGGGAGTCGAGGCTCATTCCAGCAACCAGCCGTAGCAAGGGTGCCCGTCCAGAGTCTTGCCCTGGTTGAGGAAACGGTCGCCCTTGGTGGGCAGCACCGGCTCGAGTGCATCACGCCGGTTGCGGGCCTGAGCCTTGGCCCCGGGGTCGGTGACCTGGCTGTAGTAGTTGGCGGCCAGTTCGTAGGCCAGCTTGTCATAGAACTTGAGCGGTCCGTCGGAGCACTCGTCCACGCTGGCTTCGGCCACCTGGGCCAGCAGGATCAGGCCCTTGCCGCCGGGAGCCTTGGCCCGGGCCTTGCTGCCCCAGCTGCGCGCGACCTTGAGCTGGCGCAGTTCGAGATACAGATTGCCGATGCGGACCATCGTGTCCTCGTCGCCTCCCTTGAGCGTGTCCAGGGTCTTGAGCGCGGAGATGGCGCCGTTGATGTCATCCAGTTCGATCAGGCAGTCGGCCAGACTCTTGAAGACCTGCTCGTTCTCGGGCTGCTCCTGGCTGAGGCCTTCCAGCAGGACGCGTGCCTTCTGGTAGGTCTCGGTGCTGGCGAAATCCACATAGGCCCGGGCCAGTTCCAGCCGGGCGCGAGTATTGGTGGGGTCTGCGGCGACCTGCTCCTCGAGTGAGACGATGATGTCACCCGTGCTGAAGTTGCGCTTGGTGATCCGGGTCTTCTCTTCCAGATAGGATGTCTCGTCGGGATTGAGCGCGATCAGGGTGTCCAGCACGTCCAGCACGGCCTTCCAGTCCTCGGCCTCTCCGCTGTCCGAGGCCTTGGCCGCGAGCATGGTCTTGATCGACTTCCACGAGTTCTCGTCGTCGGGCTTCAGCTTCACGGCTTCGCGGTACTCGGCCAGAGCCTTGGCATCCATGTTGGCGTTCTCGTAAAGTCTGGCCAACGACACGCGCTCGTAATGTTCCTCGGGGCGCTTGGAAACGGCCAGCTCCATCACCAGCAGGGCCGAGTCGGGCATGGACAGCTGACTGTAACACAGCGACCAGTACTTGAGGTGGGCTGCCTTTTCCAGGTCCTGGTCCAGACTGAAGACCTTGGTATAGTTGTTGGCCGCATCACGGTAGGCGCCTTGTTTCTTGTACTCGGTGGCGAAGCTCAGCGCCATGTCGCGCTCCTGCTCCCGGGCGGCCTTTTCCGCGGCGTTGAGTTCCTTCTTGGTGGGCTCGGTGTCCACCGGAGTCTGGTAGGCGGAATTGCAGGCGGCCAGCAGAAAGGCCAGCGCGAGTGACAGAAAAACCTTGTTCATTGGAAAAGCACCTTCAATTGACAGATGAGAAGCTTGATCACCGGATCAGCGGTTGTAGACGGGACGCCGGAACCACAGGTCGCTGCCCGCGAAACTCGCGTGCAGGCGCCAGCCCTGTTCTTCCAGCCCCAGCCCGGCCTTGTCGCCGCTGAGAGTGTATTCGAATCCCAGGTCCATCCAACCCAGCCGGTCGCGGGTCGGGATGCTGCAGCCCGCACCGAGGGACAGCAGGTTGACGTCCTTGTACTCGTCGGCCCCGCCCAGCAGGGCCGCCTTGTTGTACGCCAGATAGCCCTGCTCGAAACGCAGGCCCGTGCGCCAGTCCCACTTGCGATACCAGGCCAGGGTGAAATCATCCTCGTGCAGACGTTCCACGCCCAGGGCCAGGCTCAGGGCGCTGTCCTGACGGCGGGCCAGACTGAGATCGGCGGCGCTGTTGCCCGCAAGTTGCGTGGAGCTCCAGTCGCTCCAGCTCAGATCGGCCAGCCAGCGTATCGTGTTCTGGCGCAGGGCGGCACCCAGATCGATGGTCAGTGGCACGTTCACATGGCCCAGAGCCTGACGGCTGTCGTCGTTGTTGGAGGCGCTCTCGCGGTCCAGGCTCAGGCGGGCGCGGGTGGGCAGATTTCCGGCAAGGCCCAGACCCAGCTCGGGAGTGGGCTGCCAGAGAGCGCCCAGACGCAGACTGGGCCCGACCATGCCCAGACGATAGTTGGTGCGCACATCGAAGGGCGGCGCCACCTGCACGTGATACAGCGAATACTCCTGGCGCAGGCTGCCGAAGATCAAGCCGGTTTCCAGTCCCACCTTGAGATTCTGCGCGGGCCAGTCCCGCGCGAAGGTCACCGTGGCCAGCGAGAAGCCGCCACTGCCCTTGAGGAATTCGTAATACTCCTCGCCTTCGCTGTTGCTGTCGTGGTTGCGCAGGCTGAAGTCCATCCGGCTCCAGGGGCGCAACCCCAGCGATGCGGAGACGCGATTCCAGGTGAGCGGGAAGGACAGATAGAACTGGTCGAAACTGCCGGTGACATCACTGGTGCTGGTCGTGTTGTCGATTGCGGTCAGCCCGCGCGCGCCCAGTCCCAGCTGGATGCGCGTGAGACGTCCACCGCTGACGGCGGCGGGATTGCGCAGGGGAATGCGCAGGCTGTCGCTGATGGCCAGACCGGTGCCTCCGCGACCGGCGTCGGCGGCATTTGCCGTCCACTCAAGCTGGCCCCAGCCACCACGGCTGAGGGGCCCGGCAGACGCGGACAGGGACAGCAGCAGGACCGCCAGCAGGCCGCCGCGCAGGGTATACGGGATCATTGCTGCCCCCAGGGCTCGGGCGACTCGGTCCATTTGTAGACCAGACGCGGTTTCAGCGAGTCCGCCAGGGCGGGATCGACCAGCAGCAGCTTGCGCAGTTCCAGATCTCCGGGATAGAAGCGCAGGGCCACGGTCATGCTGTCGTCCGGCGAGAAGTCGTTGCGCCCGGTCCAGAAGTGCACCAGCATGTTGACCACGCTGAATTCGAGCTGGCTGCTGTCGGCATCGACGGTCTCGGCCGAGTAACGGTTGTACTGGAAGGCGGCGGAATTGAGATCGACTCCATCCGCGGGAAAGTCCGACATGCCGTAGAGGTAGACCGTGCCCCCGTCGGCGTTGAAGCTCTGCTCGAGAATCGGCAGCCGCAGATAGGCCTTCAGCAGCGAGGTCGTGGTGGGATCGAGCACCACATCGCCGTCCATCGGTCTGAAGGGCGGCAGCCGCAGCAGGACCTGCAGCGAGGGGCCCGAGGAAATGCTGAGACCCGTGGTGCTGCCCGCATCCTGGAACACGGTGTTCTGCCAGGCACTGACCTGGAAGGCCCAGGTGGTGGAATCCTGGACGCCCAGTTCCGGGTCGTCCACATAATAGTGCTGGTAGTACAGGCGATAGCCGGGTTTGAGGATGCTGTCCCAGCCGTATCCCAGAAACGCCAGCATGCCCTGCTCATCGTCGGGCATGCTCAGCAGCAGCGTGCGACGCCAGCGCTGGGGATTGCTGTTGGGCACGGGGCTGGCCAGGCTGTCGCTGGTGAACCACCACTCGTGTCCTTCGAGGCTGCGGAAACTGCGGATGCCTTCGGCGGGGTCGGAATTCAGACTGCCGTTGAGGTCGCCCCAGAACATCTCGTTCTGATGGAAGGTGGTGCGCAGGCTGTCCAGCACCGTGGGTGAGGCTCCATTGCCATAGAGCACGTCCCAGTAGAGCGAGTCCTGGACCTCCGTGCCATCGGGAGGATCCTGGATCAGCAACAGGTCCAGTGCCAGTTCCTGGACGACTCCGTCTTCCCAGGAGGGGCCGAAGATCACGCGGCTGCTGTCCCGGTCCATGCGCAATGACAGGTAGACGCTGTCGATGCTGACCGTGTCGGGAATCAGGGCGATGGACTCGGGGAGCTGGTACTCGATGTGCACCACCATCCGGGATTCCAGCCCCTGGGCTTCGAGCCGCCCCACGAACTGCAGGTCGGAGAACTTCATCTGCTGATCGGCCTGGAACACCGCGGCGCGGGTCACCAGCAGGCTGTCCCACTGTCCGTCGGGATTGCCGCCGGGCAGCCCTCCCACCGAGCCCACTTCTTCGTCGCAGGCGGAAAACAGCAGCATCAACAGTAGCAGGCAGCAGGCTGGTCCAGCCAGCGAATGCCGCGATCGGTCGGTCATGGGCAGTTCCAAGATGGTGCGCAGTGCGGCAGGGGCCCGCCCGTGCGAATGGATGAAGCGGGGCTCCCGGGCAATGCGGCTGTGGGTCGTCAGCAGCCTGAACCGCCATTGCGGCTGGTCCGACAGACTCCTAGCGGTTGGGGGCCGCGTTCGTTCCCGCCCGATTCGGCATTCGGTGGACGCGAGACCCCGTCGAAGCCGGCAAATATAGGGGATTTCATGGCCCCCCGGAACCGCCTGCCGGGAAACCTTGCAAGCCACGGGAAAAAGAGCCCGCGCCCCATGGCAGGGTCAGCAGCCATGGGGCGCAGTGTGTGCAGCCGGAAGACCGCTGGCACGCTGATTGTCCGGAACGAATGCCCCCCCAGGTACCCGCCCCGGCACGGCTCAGCTGGCCAGGTCCTCCGGGTTCGCATCCAGGTGATCCTGCATCAGGCTGAGCTGGATCCGGACCAGGTCCAGCTCGGCTTCCATCTGGTCGCACCAAGCCAGCAGGCGCGCCTGCATCTGGTGGCGGGTCTCCGGCAGCGCCTGTGCGCCCCCCGTTTGCCGGCCCCTCCGGTGGATCCCTGAAGTCCAGACTCTGCTCTCCATCTCGCACCCCCTTGTTTCCCGCCCGCGGTCGTCCATCGTTTCCGTTCCCGACGGTCGCCGCCGGTCCCGCCAGGGCTCTTCCCCTTGGCTCGCGCTCAAGATGGCCCCATTTCCGGCAGCCGGGGGTGCCCCGTGGCACCTCCCTGAATGAGCCACGACACGGCTGGCTGTGGCCTGGCGCACTCCCGGCTTTGCGCCTCGCGGATTCGCCGTGCCGGGCCAACATCGGGGCTCCGCATGAGCGGGTTGTCAGGTTGGCGCAAGATCCGGGCAGGGCGGGACGTCGCTCCTCCTCCCCTTCGGTCCTGGGGTTGTGCCATGGGAATGATTCTGGGCGAATGGTCTGCTCATCTCGTGCTCGGCCGGGCGAGGGCCCCCTTTGCGGGGGAG
>JACKCN010000015.1 GCA_020634015.1 Candidatus Delongbacteria bacterium
CGGAGGAGTCCTGAGCGGTTCGCGCGCGGCCGGGACTTCCACAACCGGGGTCTCGCCCTCGCTCTCCTTCAGAATGCGCGACAGATTTTCGCGCCCGGCCGCTTCGCTCTCCTGCTGTTGCTTGCGCTTGCGCCAGCGTTCTTCCAGCGCCTGTACCTGCGCGGCAATGCTGCCGGTGGCTTCCTTGGTTTGCAGGGCCCGGGCTTCCTTGAGGCTGCGATCGGTGCGGACACGGTCGAGGGTCTGGTTCAGGGTCAGCCGTTCCTGATCCAGCTGGCGGGCGCGACGTTCGTTTTCTGCCCTGGCGGCCTCCGCTTCACGGCGCGAGGCTTCCAGATCCTTCAGCAGTGCGGCCTGGCGTTCCTGTTCGGCGGTCGTCCGGTTTTCCAGCGAGACCAGCCGCGCGGCGTTGTCCTGCAGGCGGCGGGCACCCCGTTCGACACCCGCACCGAACCAGGGAAACCAGCGTGCCCGGCGCCAGGCTTCCCCCACATCACCGGATGCCAGCAACCAGTAGAGAGGATCCTGGCGACGGTTGCGCCAGACCTGATTGACCACCGCACGCGTCTCGGCAAGCAGGCGTGCGTGCTCCGCTCCGTTCAGCTCGCGATCATGGGCCAGACTCTGCAGGTGCAGGGCGCTCCGTTGAATGGATTCACGGGTGCGCCCCGAGCGCTCTTCCAGTCGGCGGCCGTGGGATTCCAGTTCCTGGATCAGGCTCTGGGTCGAGGACAGCGAACGCTGGGTACGATCCAGTTTCTGCAGATCCTGCTCCTCGCGGGTGGCCAGTTCGGCGGCCTGGGTCTGGAGCGCATCCAGGGCGTTGCGCAACGAATCCAGTCGGGCCCGGTCTTCTTCCAGGCGGGTGAGGGCCTGACCGGACCCGCTGACCAAGAGCATCAGCAGCAGACAGACAAGCCCGCCCATCGCGCTCAGAGGATGCCCTGAGGGCCAGCGCCCGGGAATGCTCATCAGGGCTCGTGCCGAGGCGCTCTGGACGAGTCGGATGGGGTGCCTGCTGCAGGGTGCGGTTGAAGTTCTCATGTCCAGTCGGCTTTGCGGGTCGGGTTTCGCGGCCTGCCCCGGGGCGTGACAGCGGGGCATTTTAGGGAGCTGAATCGTACCTTTGGCACCCTTCATCGGTGGCCCCTGTGGGCGCGGGTGTCGTGCCCTTCACCCGGGGTGACAACAGGTTGTTCCCCATCATCTTCGAGTTCCGGAATGAGTATAAAATCCACTGCCCTGCTTTCCGTGCACGAGAAGCTGGGTGCCCGCATCGTTGACTTCGCGGGCTATCGCATGCCATTGCAGTACACATCCATCCTGGACGAGCATCAGGCGGTGCGCCAGGCGGCGGGTGTGTTCGATGTGTCGCACATGGGTGAGTTCTTCGTTTCGGGCACGGGCGTGCGCGCGTTCCTCGATTCGGTCACCGTGAACAATGTGGCCAGGCTGAAGCATGGCCAGATTCACTACAGCGCCATGATGACTCCCCAAGGGGGCATCGTCGACGATCTGCTGGTCTATTGTCAGGATGACGAACACTTCATGCTGGTCGTGAACGCCTCCAACCGCGACAAGGACCTGGCCTGGCTGAAATCCCACTGCCCGGCGGGCATCACCATTGACGACCAGAGCGACGACTGGAGTCTGCTGGCCGTGCAGGGGCCGCTGGCCTGGCCGCTGATCGTGGGCCTGAGTGACGAGCCCGGTCTGGATGAGGTGCCGTACTACTGGTTCCGCCACGGACACCTGCGCGGCATTCCGGCCATCATTTCCCGCACCGGCTACACGGGCGAGCGGGGCTTTGAACTGTACGTGCGCAACGAGCACGCGGTGGCACTCTGGGAGCTGCTGTTCCGCGAAGGTGAGGCCATCGGACTCAAGCCCATCGGGTTGGGCGCGCGTGACACGCTGCGCCTCGAGATGAAGTTCGCGCTCTACGGCAACGACATCGACGACACGACCAGCACCATCGAAGCCAATCTGGGCTGGATCACCAAGGCCCGCAAGGGAGATTTCCAGGGCAGCGAGGTGGTCAAGCGCCATCTCGCCGAAGGTGCACCCCGTCTGCTGGTGGGCTTCGAGCTGGTCGAGAAGGGCATTGCGCGCCATGGCCACAGCTGCTGGTCGGGTGACCAGGAAGTCGGTGTGGTCACCTCCGGGGCCATGAGCCCCAGCCTGGGCCGCCCCATCGGCATGGCCTACCTGCCCCCGGCTCTGGCCGCTGAGGGCAGCGAGTTCCAGGTGGAGATCCGCGGGCGCCGGCTGGCGGCACGTGTGGTCCCCACACCGTTCTACAATCCGGAAGTACCCTGCAAGTGAACATGGACGTGTTCTTCACCTTGCCCCAGGTGGGCGAGGATTATCTCAAGGAGGACACCACGGTCGTCGTGATCGATGTCCTTCGTGCCACCACCACCATCTGCCATGCGCTGGCTCACGGCTGCCACAGCCTGATTCCCGTGAGTGACCTGGGCGAGGCCACGGGCTTCGTGGAAAGCCTGGGCCGCGACAACTGCCTGCTGGGCGGCGAAAGGAATGGCCAGAAGATTTCCGGCTTCGATTTCGGCAACAGCCCGGCGGAGTACACGGCCGCCAAAGTGCGTCACCAGAACATCGTCTTCCTCACGACCAATGGCTCACGCATCATCAGCCGCTTCCGATCCGCGTCTCGCGTGCTGATCGCCAGTTTCGCCAACATGAGCCGCGTGGTGAACTTCCTCAAGGAAACCGGCGGCCAGGTCGCCATCTGCTGCGCCGGCCAGCGCGACCAGTTCTGTCTGGAAGACAGCGTCTGCGCGGGCATGATCGTGCAGCGACTGGTCGAGCATTTTCCCGAGGCGCGTCTCAACGACGCGGCCCGCGTGGGACAGGTGCTGGCGGCCTCCTATGCCGACAACCTGAAGGCCTGTTTCGAAGAGGCCAGCCACGGACGGCATCTGCAGTCGATTGGTTTCGAGAGCGATCTGGCGCTCTGTGCCCAGATCGATTCGCTGGAAGTCCTGCCGTTCTATGCCAACGAACGGATCACCCTGGCGCCCGAGCCGAGTCCCCTCCGGGAGTCACGGCCCGTGGACGTCGACGGACCGGCCCTCTCCTGAACCGGGTCCTGCCATGAAACGAGCGCGCACACGCACACCCGGGACGCCCCTGCAGATCCTGGGCATCCCTCTGCTTTTCCTTGGCGTGATCGTGCTGCTCTCGGTCCTGCTTGCCCATTCTCAGGACGATCCGAACCTCCCGCGTGCCGACCTGCTCAACCCGCTTTCGATCGTGGGTGTGTACTGCAGTTACGGGCTGATCAACTTTGGTCTGGGCCGCATCTTCTCGCTGGTCTTCCCCGTGATGCTGATCCAGGCCGGCTGGCTGATGATGCGCAAGGAAAGCGTGCTCGCCCGCTGGCGCCTCTGGCTGGGCCAGTTCGCGCTCTGCGTGGCCGGCGCGCTCAGCCTGAGCCTGATTCTGGCGCCGGGCATGCACGAAGCGGCCACCTCGGGCGGCTGGTGGGCCGGCAGCTGGTTGATCCTGCTCTCGGGTTGGCTGATCGAACGAGCCAGCCTGCTGGGCACGGTGCTGATCGTGCTCGCCTTTGACCTGGTGGTGATCTCGCTGGTCTTCGCCATCAGCCCCGGACACTGGACCGACGGAATCGCGGCCTTCGGTGCACGGCTCAAGGAGCGCTGGCTGGACTGGCGCGTGTCACGCGCCGAGAAGCGGGAAGCCCGCGATCGTCAGCGGGCCAAGGAACGCAAGGAGCAGGAACAGGCCGCCGCAGCCGCGGCCGCCGAAGCGGCCAAGCTCGAGAAGGAACTGAAGAAGGCCGAGGAAGTCCGGCGACGCCAGGAGCAGGAAAACGAGCGTGAGCGCCTGCGCGAGGAAATGCGCCAGCGCGCCGAGGCTCCCATTCCCCGCGTGTCCGATCCTGAAGAAGGGGCCGACGAGGAGTCCGAACCCATTCTGGCGGAAGATGATTCCCAGCCGGACACGGAGTCCGAACCGGAGCTGGACGAGGACGGCCAGGTCGTGATTCCCTTCGAGGTCACCGAGGAAGTCATCGAGGAAGAGAAGCGCTTCCAGGCCGAGAAGGTGCGCGAGTACCGCTACAAGCCGCCCCCCGTGAGCCTGCTGAACAATCCTCCCGACGACGAATACCATGTGACCACCGAGGACATGGAGTCCATCTCGCGCATGCTGGAAACCACTCTGGCCGACTTCAATGTGGACGCCAGGGTGGTGCATGTGAACCCGGGTCCCGTGATCACGCGTTACGATCTGGAACCCGCGGCGGGCGTCAAGGTCAACCGCATCGTGACACTGGCCGACGATCTGGCGCTGGCCCTGCGCGCCGAGCGCATCCGCATCATCGCGCCCGTGCCGGGCAAGGCCGCGGTGGGCGTCGAGATTCCCAACAAGGTGCGCAACACGGTGTACATGAAGACCATCGTCAACAGCGAGGCCTTCGTCAACGCCAAGAGCCCGCTGGCGCTGGCCTTTGGCAAGACATCCAGCGGCGAGTCCTATGTGGCCGATCTGCGCTCGATGCCCCATTTGCTGATCGCGGGGCAGACCGGCGCGGGCAAGTCGGTGTGCGTCAACTCGATCATCTGCTCGATCCTGCTGCGCGCCAATCCCACCGAAGTGCAGTTCGTGATGATCGATCCCAAGATGATCGAGCTCTCCGATTACAAGCGCATCGCAAGGCATTTTCTGGCCTGGATGCCCGGGCTGGAAGGCGAGGTGATCACCGATCCCAAGGATGCGGTCACGGTGCTGGAAGCCTGCGAACGGGAGATGGATCGCCGCTACCGCTACCTGAGCGAAACCGGATTCCGCAACATCCAGGAGTTCAACGAAGCCTTCGAGGAAGGCGAGATCGTCACCATGTCCGACGGGGTGCCCGCCAAGAAGATGGTCTACCTGGTGATCATCGTGGACGAGCTGGCCGACCTGATGATGACCGCGGGCAAGGACATCGAATTCAGCATCGCCCGTCTGGCCCAGAAGGCCCGC
Source organism: Candidatus Delongbacteria bacterium (assembly GCA_020634015.1). Classification (NCBI taxonomy): domain Bacteria; phylum Candidatus Delongiibacteriota; species Candidatus Delongbacteria bacterium. The sequence continues at coordinate 5,014 of JACKCN010000015.1, forward strand.
GCGGTGGGCATGCACCTGGTGGTGGCCACCCAGCGACCCAGTGTGGACGTGCTGACCGGCATGATCAAGGCCAACTTCCCGGCACGCATCGCCTTTGCCGTGAGACAGAAAGTGGACAGCCGCACCATCATTGACGCCATGGGCGCCGACAAGCTGCTGGGCAAGGGCGACATGCTCTACCTTGCCACCTCCACGCCGGAGCCGCTGCGCATTCACAACAACTTCATCAGCGGCAAGGAAATCCGCCGGATCATCGATCACATCCGGCGCCAGAGCGTGGACTTCGACAAGTTCTGTCTGCCCGGTGAAGCCCCCGGCAACAAGACCTTCGCGATGGAAGCCGCCGAACGCGACGACCTGTTCATGGAAGCGGCCGAACATGTGATCCGCAGCAAGCAGGGTTCCATCAGCGTGCTGCAGCGGCGCCTGCGCATCGGCCACAGCCGGGCCAGCCGCCTGATTGACGAACTGGAACTGGCCGGGGTCGTGGGCCCCTTCGATGGCAGCAAGGCCCGGGAAGTCCTGGTGGACGAGAGCTGGCTGGACCAGAATGCACAGGGCGGTCAGGACGCAGCCCCATTCTGAACGCGAGCCGGGCTGACGGAACCCTGAAGGGGGTGAACCGGGTTCGCTGGGTGCGGGCCTTGCGGAATGTCCTGGCCTGCAGTGCGGGCTGGACCATAAGGAAGGGCACTCCATGAGTGGACTGATCAGGACGATCCTGTGCTTGCTGCTGGCGTTCTGCCTGACGGCGGGGGCAGCGGACGGCGACCGGGTGCTCAAGGACATCAAGTCCCGTTATGCCGGTTCCGAGGCCTGGCGCATCGCCTTCGAACATGAATGCCTCTGGAAGGATGAGGGGGTGTCCACCAGTGATTCGGGGCGTCTGCTGCTGCAGCAGAAAGCCTTCCGGGTGGATCTGGCCGGACAGCACCTGCTGTCCGACGGCAAGACACTCTGGCGCTGGCACGACGAAGGCGGTCAGGTTCTGGTGGAAACCCTGGGGCAGACCGAGGACGTGATTCTGCCCCAGCAGCTGCTGGTGGAGCTGGATCAGCGCTTCAAGGCGGGCACGGCCCAGGCTCCGGAACAGAACCGGCGCATCGTGCCGCTGACTCCGCGCGGCGACAGCCAGTTCATGCAGGACGTCACGCTGGAAGCCTCGCGCACCCAGGGAGCCTGGCAGCTGGAAGTGCTGAGTTACGAGGACATCCAGGGCAACCGGCATTCCTATCGCCTGCAGGACCGCCAGGGCTGGAGCCGGGCCAGTCTGCCCGATTCGTTGGGAGCCGCATTCCACTTCGAATTGCCGGTGGGCTTTGAACTGATCGATCTGCGCTGAAAGCATGAAAACACGCACGCCATCCAGCACTGCCGGAGCCGGACGCTCATGAGTCGTAGCCACTGGTTCTCATTGCTGGTGTCGCTGATCTTCCTGTACCTCTTCCTCTTTGACCCGTCGCCGGCCCAGCTCTGGAACGGAACGGCCGGAGTGGGCGAGGCGCTGTTCCGCAACCGGATCCACTGGGCCGAGGTGGGAGAGCAGATCGCGCGGATGCACCTGGGCTGGTTCAGTCTGGCTTTCAGCTCGCTGATCCTGGCGATGTGCGTGCGGGCCGTGCGCTGGCAGGTGATTGTCAACCCGATGAAAAAATTGAGCTTCGGGGTGATGTTCGGCCTCAACAATCTGGGCTACATGGCCAACAATCTGTTGCCCATGCGTCTGGGCGAATTGCTGCGCGGCATCTATCTGGCCCGCAAGGCGGGCATGCCGGTTTCATCGGCCATGGCAACCGTGGTGCTCGAACGGGTCTTCGACATGCTGGGCGCGCTGGGCTGCCTCTTCGCCCTGCTGGTGTTCGTGCCGCTGGCAATCCTGGGTGACCGGGGACCCCTGGTGCACGGGCTGCTGCCCACCCTGAGCTGGATCGTTGGCACGGGGTTGGTGTTGCTGGTTGCTCTGGTCGTTTTCCGTGAGCGTGTGCAAAGCCGGCTGAATCGCATGGCGCTGATTCTGCCTGCCAGACTTGCCGATATGGTGACAAGGCTCCTGGATTCGTTCATCAAGGGCCTGGCGATCCTCGAATCGCCCTGGCGCACACTGTGGCTGGTCGTCCTGACCGGCATCCTGTACGGTTGTTACTACCTGTCTCTGAAAACCATGATGCTGGCCATGGGGCTCAACAGCATCAGTCTGCCGTTGCTGGCTGCGCACCCGCTGGGCTCCATCCTGCTGGTGCTGGTGTTCGTGACGGTGGGTTACATGATTCCGGCCGCCCCCGGGGCAATCGGCACCAGCCAGTACTTCACGGCCATTGGCCTGGGGCTGTTGGGCGCGGATGCCAGCCGAGCCGCCGGATTCGCGCTGGTGAATCACTTCCTGACCTATGTGGTGCTCACCAGTCTGGGCTTTCTGGCCTTGTTCACACTTCGTATCCGTTTTGCGGAACTGATTTCGATCCAGCAGGAGCGTTCATGAACAGCGAGCGACATTCCAGCCATTCCCACGACGAGTCGGGCCTGCACGGCATCACCCTGCTGGACCTGTACCGCAGCCTGTTCCAGGGGCGGTATTACATCGTGGGTTTCCTGGTCCTGGCCGTCAGCATCACCCTGTATCTCAATTCCAATCTGGAATACGTCTACCGCAGCACGGCCACCGCGATGGTGATCACCCAGAACCCCTGGGAGTCCGGCGCGCTGGTGAACTCGGTGCGCAACACGCCCTCGCTGAGCATCACCGACCAGCTGCAGATCCTGGGCAGCCGCAAGCTGGCCCTGCAGGCGGTGCAGGAAGTGATGGGCTCGCAGTACGCGGACCAGCTGTACCTGCTGGGCTACCCTGAAAAACCGCTGGGCAACAGCATTGATTTCGCCACCAACGAGTTGCTGGGTGCGCTGACCGTGAAGCAGGTGAGCAATTCCAACGTGCTCGCGATCAGCGTGGAAGCCCCTTCGGGATTCGAGGCGGCCTATCTGGCGAACACGGTCACACGCAAGTTCCAGGAGCAGAATCAGCAGTTCAGCCGTGCCGAGTACACCGAACTGACCGATTTCCTCAAGGCGCAGCTGGACCAGGTGCACGCCAGGCTTTCCGAGGCCGAACTGCATCTGGCGGGTTTCAAGGAAGACACCAAGCTGGCCGCCCTGGATGTGGAAACCCAGGCCATCGTGGAGCAGAGCGCCTCGGCGCGTGCCCAGTTGAACGCGATCGATCTTGAACTTCAGTCCAATGAGATCACCCTGGGCGAACTGCGCGCCAACTATTCGCAGGGGCAGTCGTCCGTGATCGAGGATCTCGAGAATCTCAACAACGCCACCATTGACCGTCTGGTGGACGACATTTCCCTTCGTGAAGCCGATGTGGCCAGCATCCGTGCCAAGGGCGAGACGGGCAGCGAGCAGTACATCACCAAGATGGAAGACGAGCTGCGTCGCCTGCGCGAAGCCCTGTCGGCCGAAACACGCAAGCTGGCCGCCACGGGCATGAAGTCCGCCGATCCGCTGGGCACCATGCAGCAGACCTTTGACCGCATCGTTCAACTGGATGTGGAGAACAAGGCGCTGCGCAGCACGCGCCGTCTGCAGGAAGAGACCGTGCAGGCCTTCGAGGCCCAGCTGGCGCGTCTGCCCGAGACCAGTCTGGACTATGTGCGTCTCACACGCGAAGTCGAGATCAACGAGAAACTGTACCGCCTGCTCACCGAGAAGTACCAGGAAAATCAGGTGATGGCCGCGGGCAAGATCGGCAACGTGCAGCTCATCGATACGGCCGAGGTGCCCGAAGCACCCATCAGCCCCAACAAGAAACTGAACCTGCTGATCGGAATCTTCGTGGGTCTGCTGCTGGGCCTGGGGCTCTCGCTGCTGAACTTCCTGCTGGACAGCCGGATGATCACGCCCGAGGATCTGAAGAGCTTCAACCGGCCGGTGCGCGGTGTGATACCCAGCATCAATGTGCGCAAGCTGGACACGGTGCTCAAGAAAGAGAAGCTGGAAGGGCTGGGCTCCGAGTACCGGGCCAAGATCCAGCACAAGCTGATCACCCACTTCAGCCCCAAGAGCCCCATCAGCGAGGCCTACCGCAGCCTGCGTACTCAGTTGCTGATCGACCTGGGCGGCAGCGAGGAGAAGACCAGCGAACGCAAGGTGGTGATGGTGACTTCCAGCACCACCCAGGAAGGCAAGAGCCTGACCTGCGCCAACCTGGCCGTGACCATTGCCCAGACCGGACGGCGCACCCTGCTGATCGATGCGGACATGCGCCGCCCCACGGCCCACCGCAACTTCAGCCTGGAACGCGGCGAAGGCCTGAGCAACCTGCTGGGCAACGGGCATCAGCCCGAGGCACTCGTGTGTGATACGGACATCGAGAACCTGTACGTGATCACCGCAGGCCCGATTCCGGCCAACCCGGCCGAGCTGCTGGGCAGCCAGAAGATGCGTGACCTGCTGGACTGGGCGCGCGCCCATTACGACTTCGTGCTGGTGGATACGCCACCCGTGCTGCCGGTGACCGACCCGGTGGTGATCTCGCAGCTGGTCGACGGGGTGATGGTGGTGGTGCGCAGTCGCCACAGCCACCGCCGCGAACTGCAGCTGGCGCTCTCGGGCCTCAGTTCCGTCTCGGCCAACATCATGGGCATGATCCTGAACGATTACGACCTGAAGCGGATCTACGGCAGTTACTACTACTACTATCACTACTACGACAACTACTACTACTACCGCAAGGACAACGGGCGCAAGGACCGCCAGCGGCGCAAGCGGCGCCGGAGCGCACCCCAGGAGGCCTGAGCGGAAAGGCGGCCCGCGTGAGAATCACCGTCCTGGCCGTGGGCTCCCGCGGTGACGTGCAACCCGTGCTGGCTCTGGCGCTCGCGCTGCAGCAGGCGGGTCACGTCGTGAGACTGGGCACGCACGATGTCTTCCGTCCGCTGGCCGAATCACATGGCATGGACGTTCACGTACTGCGCGGGCTCTCGATAGATGACCTGATGCACACGATGACCGCAGGCGGCGGGCAGCGCCGGGGCGGACGCTTCTTTGGCGAGTTCTTCCGCGGCATGGGCCTGATTCGCGAAGGTCTAGAAGGCCTGCAGGATTCCTGTCTGGAGGCAGCCGCGGATGCCGAACTGCTGTGCATCAGCCCCCAGTTGCTGGCCTTCGCCGCCTCGCTGGCGGAGACCGGAGGACCCGTTCAGGCCTGTCTGTCCCTGCAGCCGATGGCACCCACGGGCCAGTTCCCCTCACCATTCATGGGCACCCGTTCCCTGGGGCCCTGGCTCAATCGAATGAGCTACACGGCTCCGGCCCATCTTTTCTGGCCCTTCGTCTCACGCACGTTCAACCACTGGCGCGACACCCGGCTGGGCTTGGGCCCCGTGGGGGCCTCCACTGCGGCTCGCTGGCTGAAGTTCCAGCGTGACCTGTTCTGCGGTTTCAGCGAACACGTGGTGCCACGCCCGCCCGACTGGTCCTCACATGTCCAGACCTGTGGTTACTGGCGTCTGGTGAGTGATGGCTGGTGCCCTTCCGTTGAACTTGAGCGCTTTCTGGCGGCGGGGCCGCCACCGCTGGCGATCGGATTCGGCAGCATGGCCGATGGCGAAGCGGAACGCACTCTGTCCACAGTGCTCGAGGCGCTGGAGCTGAGCGGTCGCCGGGCGGTGATCCAGACATCGCTGAGCGGCACAGAGGGCCGTGGATTGCCGGAGACGGTGCATCGAGCCGACGATCTGCCCCACGACTGGCTCTTTCCCCGCTGCGCGGCGGTCGTGCATCACGCGGGGGCGGGCACGGCCGGTGAAACCATGCGCGCGGGCATTCCCTCGATTCCCGTTCCCTGGGCCTTCGAGCAACCCTGGTGGGCCCGGCGCATGCAACAGCTGGGCGTGGCCACGGCCCCTTTGCCGCGCCATCGGCTCACCGCGCAGGCACTGGCCCAGCGGATCACCCAGGCCTGCGACGACGCCAGTTTGCGCATGCGCGCGCGGAATCTGGGGCACGCCTTGCAGGCCGAGGATGGCCTGGCCTGCGCGGTTTCCCGACTGGAACGGCTGGTGGAGACTCGGCAGGCGCGGGGATTGGGCTGACGCCCACGCTGGTCTGTCGGCACCCGCAAGGGCTGGCACATGCTTTGCTTCCGGTGGGAGATCCAGCCGGACACACGAGGAATTCATTGGGACTGCTTCACGCAAGTCGTTCAGGAACAGGTGCTTTCGTTTTCTGCGAGGCACATTCGTTCTCAGCCTTCCCTGGCAGTCCGGTCACACAGCGTCTGACACACGATACACTCTGCTCTCCCGGTACGCCACTCAGCTGGCCAGAGAGACTTTCACTGGAGGACCCATGCGCCCTGTCATCAGCGGATTGATCGTTCTGGCCACCAGCCTGATTCTGAAGGCGGGCGAGCTCTCTCCCGGTCTGCAGACTCTGTTGTCCCGAACTCCCGACCTGGAAGAACTGAAGGTTCTGGTGGTTCTGGAGGACCAGGCGCCGATTTCCGTCCTGGACCGCCAGATGCACGAGGCGCGCACTCCCATGGCCGTGCGCCACGCCCGGGTCATCCGCTCGCTCCAGGATGTGGCAGCGCGCTCCCAGCCCGCAGTCGAACAAGGTCTGAAGGATCTGCAGCTGGCGGGCAAGGTGCTTGGGTACACACCGTACTGGCTGGTGAACGCGTTCGTGGTGCGCACCACCGCGGACATGGTGCCGGCACTGGCTGCGATGGACGGAGTGTCCGTCGTTGAGCCCGACCTGGTGGTTGAACTGATCGAGCCGATTGCTTCTACCGCGTCGCGAGAAGGTGAGCGCGAGATCGGCATCACCGAAGCCCTGCGCTCCATGGACGTGGACCGGGTGTGGTACGAGCTGGGCATCCGCGGCGAAGGGGCCATCGTGGGCAATCTGGACACGGGCGTGAATGTCAACCATGAGTCGCTTGTATCGCGCTGGCGGGGCAACGATGCTCCCGCCAGTGAATGCTGGCTGGATGTGCTGGGCGCCAGCACGACGCCATCGGACGGAAACGGACACGGCAGCCATGTCATGGGCACGATCACAGGCCTGGCCAGTGGCGACAGCATCGGTGTGGCACCGGAGGCCACCTGGATCGCCTGCAACGCCATCAACCAGAGTGTTGGAGCCGGGTTCGACAACGATGTGCTGGATGCCCTGCAGTGGTTCTCCGATCCGGACGGAAATCCGGACACTGATGCCGAAGTGCCCGACGTGATCCAGAACTCATGGGGCGTGGCCGAATTCTTCTCGGGATACGTCGACTGCGACAGCCGCTGGTGGACTGCGATTGACAACTGCGAGGCCGCGGGTGTGGTGCTGACCTGGTCCGCGGGCAACGAAGGCTCCGGTGCCGCCACCCTGCGCAGTCCGGCTGACCGCGCGCTCACGCCCACCAGTTGTTTCAGTGTGGGCAGCACGATCCAGACGGCCCCCTTCACCATCAGTGACTTCTCGAGCCGTGGACCCACCAACTGCACCTCGGACTTTCCGATCAAGCCGGAAGTGGTGGCCCCCGGATCCGACATCTACTCGGCGGATGGCTTCAATCCCACGGGGTATGTCCTGCTCTCGGGCACCTCGATGGCCGGTCCCCACGTGGCCGGTGTGGTGGGTCTGATGCGCAGCGCCAATCCCGAGCTGGATGTGGAGAGCATCAAGCAGATCCTGATGGACACGGCCACCGATCTGGGCACGCCCGGTGAGGACAATGTCTACGGCCATGGTTTCGTGAACGCCTACGCTGCCGTGGAGGCCGCGATGGTCAACTGGGTCACCGTGTCCGGTGTGGTGCGCGACGGCCAGGGCATGGCCCCGCTTGCGGGCGCCAGGATCCGTGTGGACGGCGCCGGCATCGACGCATTCACCGAACCGGACGGGAGCTACAGCGTGACCCTGATGGCCGAGCCGCGAACCTTCACGGTCAGTGTCTGGGGCTATGCCAGCCAATCGGCCCTGCTGGAACTGGTGGAGGGCGAAGACCTGGTCCGGGACTGGGTCCTGCAGGCGGTGCCCAATGCGGTGCTGTCCGGCGTGGTGCACGATGCGGGTGGCAATCCCTTGCAGGCGGCTCTGGTGAGTGTCCTGGACACACCTCTGGATCCCATCTACTCGGCGTTCGACGGCAGTTTCCAGTTTACCCTGCCGGCGGGCGAGACCTATGTGGTGCGCAGCCAGGGCAGCAGTGGCGCAGTCAGTGTGCCACTGGGCCCCGATGCCCATGGGTACCGGGCCTTCGATCTGGCGGACGGCGACTGGGATGAACAGATTGTGCAGTTGAGTCCTCAGGGAAGCGACGTTGTGCTTCAGGGGGTGAACCGGGTGGAGAACTTCGTGCATCTCCCGATCGACCCCGTTGACGGAGGCCCCGGCACGGCTCTTGTCTTTGGTCAGTCCGATGACAACCGCGTGCACCACCTGGACCTGCCCTTCGTCTTCATGTATTACGGACAAGCATTCAGCGAGATCTCGGTCTCGGCCAACGGCTGGGTCGCCTTGGGTTACAGCGACAGCGAGGACTTCTCGGGTTTTGACATCCCCGATCCGGATGACGGTCCGCTTGCCATGCTGGCTCCTTTCTGGGAAGACCTCTCGCCCCAGGTCAGTGCCAGCGGAAGCGTGTCCACCTGGTACGATCAGGCCGGTGGGCAGTTCGTGATCGAGTACAACCACATCCGTCAGCTGACCCCCACGTCCGCGCTGGAAACCTTTGCCGTACACCTGCTGGACCCCGCCGTGCACCCCAGCCTGAGCGGGGATGGCTCGATCGTCTTCTGGTACGGAACCGTGAGCAACTCGGACAACACCGCGGTGGGCATCGAAAGCCCCGATGGCGAGGACGGGCTGCAGATCTGGAATGGCCGCTTTGATGGCAGCAACACACCCGGAGGGCTGTTGTCGCCCACCTGCGTACCCATCGTCAGTGGTGCGGTCGTGCTGTTCACCACCGGACTGGGTGAGCCGCAGCATGCACCGCCCCTGCCCGTGCAGGACCTGAGCATCACGACCGTGGGTGGCATGACGCACCTGCAGTGGACTGCCAGCGGCGGGGCGAGTTCCTACCGCATCGAACGCTCCATCGATGGCGGGCCCTGGCAGGTGCTTGGCACAACCGCGGACACCCAGTGGATGGAGCCGCGCTCATTGGGCAACCGCCGCTTCCGCGTGGTCGCCCAGAACTGACTTTCATCGAATGTGTGGTGCATCATGAAAAGCCACACACGGGCGTCCTGCCTCAAGATCCGCAACCCATCAGACATTGCAAGGGCCCCAAAGCGGGGCCCTTTTCATGTGACACGAGCCACATCACTTCAGCAACGGCACGGGCAACGAATGCATGATGCCTCGCTCGGGGCTTGGCAGGAGACGATCGCCAGCGAGGCGAAGCCATCATCCCTTCCCTCGCGCAGCAGGGGAAGGCCTGCCGAAGGCAGGGTGGGATGGGGGCCATTCGTGGCATGACGGACCAGTTGTGTCTTGCTCCGCGAGTGTGTCACCACCCACCTGAGCACAGGGATAGAACGACAGATTCGCCCCGCCAGCCCCACACACGCGATCCGCCCACGCCCGCCCGTGGATTCCCCACGGGCTACGGATGTGTGATGCCCCATTCGGGGCTTGGCTGGCAGCGATTGTGTGCCGGGGCGAAGCCATGATCACCTTCCCTCGCGCCAGCGGGGGAAGGCACGCCGAAGGCGTGATGGGATGGGGGCCATGTGTGGCTTGGCGCAGTTGGTGTATGGAATGATGAATGCGACACAACCCAAAGCGTCGCTTTGGGTTGGGGAAACAGCGCCCCTGCGGGGCGTCCTATTTCAGCAGCAGGATCTTCTGCGTCCGCGATTCCCCGCCTGCAGACAGCTTCACGATGTAGACTCCGCTGGCCAAATCACTGGCATCCCATCGCACATGGTGCTCGCCCGCGCTCTCCAGTCCGGAAACGATTGTCCGCACCTTCTGCCCCAGCACGTTGTACACGGACAGTTCAACCTGCAGCGGGCGGTTGAGGACATAGCCCAGAGTGGTCACGGGATTGAAGGGATTGGGGAACGCCGGCCGCAGTTCGAAGCTGCCCGGATGCGCCTGGGGTTTCTTGAGCGGTGTACGCACGGCCACCAGGTGATCCAGCGTGCCCGCATGGGGTCCACCGGTGAAGCCGATGTCGTTGCGCGTGGTGCCCTGGCTGGGCCAGAGGGCGAAACCGGGGTTGTCGGGGTCTCCGATATCGTCGTAGTCCGTGTCCGGATGACCGGCGTCGATGGCTGGGGAGATGGGCGAGAGCCAAGGGGCGCCCAGCTCCTCATCGAAAAGGGGATCCATGCCCACCAGATTGCCGATGCCGGGCACAGGCTCTTCGACCATGTTGTACTCCCAGGTTTGAGGTGTGGGAGTGATGAACTGGATCAGTTGATCGTACTCATTCCCGTGGAACACACTGTTGCGAACGATCAGTGTCGTGGGTGTCCAGAGGCTGATCAGGTGACGGATGTTGCTGCAGCCGACAGCCGTCACATTGTCCAGCTCAATGATCGCCTGATTGTTGTTCCAACCCCAGAGAAGTCCTTGCTTGCTCAAGTACTGATACTGAGGCTGCAGCCAATTGGGGCCACCCAACACCGTTTCGACACACACATTGCGCAGCTTCTTGATTCCGCGACTTGAGGGAACACCGAATGCCGTACGCTTCACATTCCGAAGGCAAGCACCCTCAAGCACGCCTTCCCCGCCAATCCTGATTCCACCATCATCACAGTTCTCAAGAAGTATCCCTTTTGCGTCCAGGTATTCCGAATCAAACCAAAGCGTGAAACCAGGGCCGGAGTAGGCAATGCCATCGGAGGCGATCACTTCCGGTATGGGGTTGTCCATTCGGCTGTTGCGCACGGTCAGATTGCGGACCACCATGGTGTCCACCGCCCAGGCCATGAACTCTCGCCCCCGGTTCTCCCTGGGCTCAAACTCGGGCCGGACATCCGTGTAGACATCCAGGTCGTCCACGCGGTTGTTCTCGAAGTGCACATTCTCCAGCCTGCGATTTCCCCAGGCCATCCAGACCATGGCGTTGTAAACCGGTGCATTGCCGGGGGTATCACCCACGTTCGGATCGGGTGCCATGATCACCGAGTTGTTGCGGATGCTGGCGTCGATCAGGTCACACCGCGTCAGAGAGATGAAGGGGTGGGGATAGTTGAACGCCGCGTTGGTGCTGTCGCCCTGGATGTTGTCATGGAAGTTCAGATTGCGCAGCACATGGCCATTATCAGTATCGGAGAAAAGATAGATCATGGAGGACTCATCGGTCGCCATCCGGTTGTGATGCACATGTACACCGTCAAAGATGACGGGGCCGGCCCTCATCGCTGCGGTCAGAAGATTCGTGGAATCGCCTCCAGCAAATTCGAGGTTCCGAACTATCATGGTGGGGCCATTGGCTCCAACCACACTCTCCCCTAGACTCAGTTGACAGCCTTCCGAGTAGATGTTGCAAATGGAGGAGTTGTTCGTTGGTGTGAAGCCCTGCCAGCGCAGTTCGGCTTTCCCTTTACAGTTGACGATTCGAACATTCGACAATGCCAATGAGTCCATATCACTGTGAAACTGTTTCAGGACTGGGCAATCGGTACCCCCACCATCCCAGTAGAAACCATCCACTATCAAGCGGCTTTGCGTGGCGTGGATCTGAAAGGCATGGGCCGGGAACACCGTGGTCTCGACCTGTGTCCCCCGGCAGTGAATGCGCCTCAGGGTAAGGGATCCGGTGGAGTACCAATCCTGCCCGTACACACCATGGAACAGGATCGAGGCCTTGTCAGGAGCCCTGCAATCGGCAAATACTACATCTTCGAAGACAGCACTACTTACTCCGGAGCCCATCTGGACCGCACCCGCACGGACCTGGTATGTGTATGGAGCATC
>JACKCN010000016.1 GCA_020634015.1 Candidatus Delongbacteria bacterium
AAGGACCGCAGCGCGGGCCAAGTTTGCGCGGCGCGAGGCCTGCTGAGCCTTCTATTGGACCTATCTTTTCTTCGCGAAGAAAAGGTAGGAGAACGCCCCCCGCGCAGGGAGCCTGGTGTCACATCACGCGCCCTCGCGGAACTCGCGGGATTCGACGTCCACCAGTTGCAGGTCCTCGGGGATGCCGGGCAGGATCAGGCGGGCCAGGCGTTGGTAGGCGGGGGTGCGGTCGCTGAAGAAGTAGCTGCAGTTGCCCTGGCCCAGGCTGGGGTTCAGCAGGTCGGCGGCCAGCAGGCGTTCGGCCAGCAGCTCGGCGGTGCCCTGGGCGGCGTCGGCCACGGCGAAGCCGCTGCCCAGGATCTGGCGGATCACGGGTTCCAGCAGGGGGTAGTGGGTGCAGCCCAGCACGACCGTGTCCGTGTCGAACTCGCGCAGGTCGCCCAGATAGTGCTCGACGACGGTTTCGGCCACGGGGCCGTCGACGATGCCGTCTTCCACCATCGGCACGAAGAGCGGGCAGGCGCGGCTGAGAATGCGGGTGTCCGGGGACAGGGCCTCGATCGCACGCGTGTAGGCGCGGCTGCGGATGGTGGATTCGGTGCCGATGACCGTGATCCGTCCGTGAGTCGAGAGGGCCACCGCGCGGCGGGCGCCGGCTTCGACCACGCCCAGGATGGGCACGCCGACTTCCGCCTCCAGTTCGGGCAGGGCCAGGGCACTGGCCGTGTTGCAGGCCACCACGATCGCCTTGACATTGCGGCGCAGCAGAAAGCGGCAGATCTCGCGGCTGAAGCGGGTCACCACGGCCTGGGACTTGATGCCCCAGGGCACGCGTGCGCTGTCACCGAAGTAGATCAGGTCCTCACCCGGCAGGCGGGTGGCCAGGGCCGAGAGCACGGTCAGACCGCCCACGCCGGAATCGAACACGCCGATGGGCGCCGAAGAAGGCATCAGAGGGCTCCTGCCAATTGGCGGAAGTGGTCGCCGCGATGTTCGTAGTTGCGGTACTGGTCGAAACTGGCGCAGAGGGGACTGAAGAGCACTGTGTCCCCCGCGCCCGTCCGGCTGGCGGCCAGGGCCACGGCCTGGTCCAGCGTATCACAAAGATCGCAGGGCACTCCGGGCTGCAGGCCGGCCAGGATCAGTTCCCGATCGCGTCCGAAGAGAATCGCGCGCGCACCGCGAGCCGTCAGGGCCCGGGCCACATCGTGGAAATCGGGACCCTTGGCTTCTCCGCCCGCCAGAAGGATCAGGCGCCCCGTGGCGGGGGCGCTCAGCACGGCCTGCAGACCGGCGTCGGCATTGGTGGCCTTGCTGTCGTTGATCCAGCGCGCCGGATGCCGGCTGGGCACCGGTTCCAGTCTGTGTGCCAGGGGAGCGAAACGGCGGGCCGCCTCAGCCAGCACGCGGGCGTCCACGCCCAGTTTCCAGGCGGCCAGCGTGGCGGCCATCACGTTCCAGGCGTTGTGACGTCCCTGCAGTTTCAGCTCGCGGGTATCCAGCCAGTCAGCCAGACCAGCGAGTTGGAAGCGGATCATCTGGCCGTCCAGCTGCATCTCGCAGTCCTCGCGGGTGCCGAAGCGCCAGGCAGTCAATCCGGCGGCCCGGACGCGCGGGGCGAAGAAAACATCCTCATCCCCGTGAATCACCACGCCCTCGGGGGCCAGCTGGTGCGCCAGGCGGAATTTGGTGTCACCGTAGGCTTCCAGACTGCCGTGGCGGGCCAGATGGTCCTCGCTCAGGTTCAGCAGCACGGCCGCATCCACGGCCAGATCCTCGGTGGTCTCGAGCTGGTAGCTCGACAGTTCCAGCGCCAGCGCGTCCCAGGGGGTGTCGGCCATGGCCAGCTCGGCCAGGGGCACACCGATGTTGCCGCCGGCGGCCGCGCGCAGGCCGCCCGCTTGCAACAGGGCCGCACAGAGGGCGGTGGTGGTGGTCTTGCCGTTCGAGCCGGTGATGCCCACCAGGTGTGCCGGGACCCAGGAGCGCGCGAAGGAGATTTCGCTGCGCACCGGAATCTGGCGCCGGTGGGCCGCCTGGATCACGGGGTGATTCATGGGCACGGCCGGACTGGGCACGATCAGGCTGGGGTTGCAGGACAATGCGCTCTCGGCGGAAGGCAGCAGTGTGACACCCAGCTCCGTGAAAGATTCCGCAATAGCGGGGGCGAGCGGGCGGTCGTCCACCAGGCTCACCGACCAGCCATTGGCCAGGGCCAGGCGGGCGGCGGCCTGCGCGCTGAGGGCACTGCCGATCAGCAGCAGGCGGGACTCAGGCGTTCCAGACATCGGCCAGCACCTCCCGTTCGTCGAAATGCAGTTTGCCGCTGCCGATCAACTGATAGCGCTCGTGTCCCTTGCCCAGCAGCAGCACCAGATCCTCGGGTTCCGCCATGGTCAGGGCCGCGCGAATCGCTTCGGCACGGTCGGGAATCCACTGGCTGGTTTCGGGGTGAGACAGACCGGCGCGCATGTCCGTCGCGATCTGCAGCGGATCCTCGCTGCGCGGGTTGTCGGTGGTGATCAGCAGGCGATGGCTGTGGCTTTCGGCAATCGCGGCCATCCGCGGGCGTTTGCTGCGGTCGCGGTCGCCCCCACAGCCAAAGACCGTGAATATCCGCCGAGGCTTCAGTTCCGCCAGTGCCGCGTAACACTTCTCGTAGCCATCGGGAGTGTGCGCGTAATCAATGATCACGCGCGCGTGACCGTGCTTTTCGTGCAGTTCGAGGCGGCCCGGGGCACTGCTCAGACCGGCACAGAGCCCGGCCAGTTCCTCGGCTTGCAGGCCTTGCAGACGCATCGCCACCAGCGCTGCCAGCGCGTTCTGTGCGTTGTGTGCTCCCGGCAGGGGAATGCGGTAGCGTTCGCGTGATCCACCGGGCGTGATCAGTTCCAGAATCTGCGCCGACCCATCAACGCGGCGCTTGACCAGTCGCCAGTCCGCGTCCGGGGACACACCGGCCGTGATGCAGCCTGATCCCAGCTCAGCGGCCAGCCGACGGCCCCACGGGTCATCGGTGAAGACCAGCCGCCAGGCTGTCTCCTTCCGTGCCATGAAATCCGCTTTGCAACGGAAATAGTCTTCCATCTCCAGATGGTAATCGAGGTGTTCGGGGCTGAGATTGAGGAAGATCGCTCCATGGAAGCTGAGCCCCGCGATCCGCTGCTGGTCGATCGCGTGGCTCGAGACTTCCATCACCAGATGCCGCCCGCCCGCCTCGCGGATCCGCGCTCCCAGTCGTGACAACTGGCTGGCCCCGGGTGTGGTGAGGCCCGGGTTGAGCTCGGCCGATGGACCGATCCAGCTGCCCAGTGTGCCACAATGGCCGCAGTGCGCATCACGCGACAGCAGCAGGCGATGCAGCAGCCAGGTGGTCGTTGTCTTGCCGTTGGTGCCCGTGATGCCGATGAGCTTCAGCGTGCGCGCCGGATGGCCCTCAAGGGCTTCCGCGGCCAGCGCCAGCCAGGTCCGGGTGTCCTCCACCTGCAGATCCGCCGGACTCCCCGCTTCACCCACGCTGAACACCCCCTGGGCTCGCAGGCTTTCCAGTTGGCTGTGGCCATCGAATCGCTGGCCCCGGATCGCCACGAAGAGATCACCGGAGCGTGCCTGGCGATGGTCCTCGACCAGCGCCGGCCAGTGATCCTCTTCGCCACGGCGCCAGCCCGCGCCCCAGGTCGCGCCCCGAGGCAGGGAACCCGCGAGGACCGGACACAGCGCCCGCAGACTGGTGGCGTCAAGAGTCCGTGGGGCAAGCTGTTGGAGATCGTGCGACATGACTATTCCCGCATTGCGCCCTGGCGCGGATGCAACAGTGAGTACACGCCTTTGTAGAAGGACTCCAGCAGAATCCGGAAGTCCATCCAGAGGCTCCAGTTCATCAGGTAATACATGTCCAGGGCCACCCGGTGGTCCTCGTCGAAGTAGCCGAAACTGGAAACCTGCCAGAGTCCGGTCAAACCCGGGCGTACCCGGTTGAGGCCGGGGCCGAAGTTGCGGTATCCACCCAACTCGCGCTCCAGCAGGGGCGCAGGTCCGACGAGGGCCTGAGTGCCGGCCAGCACGCCCAGCAGCTCGGGCAGCTTGTAGAGGCCGCTCTGGAAGAGAAAGCCCCCATCCTCGTAGCGTACACGCAGCTGCCAGAGATGGACTGCCCGGCCCGACAGATCCCAGCGGGGAATCCGCTTGAGAGGCCGGAAGCCCAGGAAGGGCGCCGAGAGCACGATCACCAGAATCATCAGGGGCAGGGCGGGCAGCACCAGCAGAGTATCCCAGGCGCGCTTCAGCAGCCGGTTCCAGGGATGGGTCAACCTTTGCTCGAGGCCCAGCAGCAACTGGGAGCGCAGGGTGAGGATGCGTGTGCCGGCCAGCGCCAGAGTCGCGGCGTCGGGAATCAGCTTGATGTACTTCAATCGAATCTCGAAACCGCGCAGCAGGCTCACCAGCCGTGTGCGCGGGATGCCCTGCATCAGGATCACCACCTTGTCCAGCCCTTCATCACGCAGCATGCGCGTGATCTCTTCCTCGATCTCCGGGCGAAAAAGCTGGCCTTCATCATCAAGACACTGCTCGGGCGACCAGCTGGCCAGCACGCGATTCTGCAGGTGGAACTCGCTGCTGGCGTCGGTCTCGAGGAACTCCTTCAGTGGCTCGCCGCGGCCAATGACCACACAGGGCACGCGCAACACGTGCAGACGCAACACGGTCCGGATCGCCAGCAGGCGGCTCAGCGGCATCAGCAGCGCCAGCCAGCCCATGGCGATCACGGTGGCCAGCCGACTGAATTCGAAGTTGAGCTTGAACACCACCAGATAGCTGACCGCGACGATGAACAGCAACATGACCACGCGCAGGCTGCCGAAGACCTGGCGGCGCAGGTCGTCCTGTCCGAATCGGTAGAGTCCCGAGGCGATGGCGAAGAAGAGCTGAGCTCCCGCGCAGAGAGCCAGAAAGCCGGACATCTGGGCCAGAGGTTGGGGAACGTGCACCCAAGATGGAAAGAGGAGGGGCAGCAGTTCGAAGCGCGTGAGCCAGGCCAGCCAGAAGGAAAGCAGCAGGCTGCCGGCATCGAGCAGCGCCAGGCTGACCCGAACCAGGTAGCGGGCGATCATCCCTTCTGCCTTCCCAGCACCATCGCCAGAAGTCGGACAAGGGCATACCGCGTGCCCACGCCCGCATAGACCAACCAGTTGACGAACCAGGGATACTGCTGCCGGTAGTGCTTGCGGTAGAAGATCAGCATCGAGGCATGAAAGTGATGCATGACCCAGGTGCCGCTCTTGAGCGAGGTGCCGCGCTTGTGATGCAGAATGTCGATGTCACCCAGGTACCAGATGCTGTGGCCGCGCTGGCGCACCCGGTAGCAGAGATCGATGTCTTCGCCGTAGAAGAAGTAGTCCTCGTCGAAGAAGCCCAGCTCCTTCACCACCGGCAGCCGGCAGAACATGAAGGCCCCCACGCCGCAGTCGATCAGGTAACGCCCGTCCTCGGGCAGGTAACTCAGATCATAGCGCGAGAAGTGGCGGCTGCGGGGAAACAGGGCATTCAGCCCCAGCACCTTGTAGAGCGCCACCAGCGGAGTGGGAAAGCTGCGCCGACAGGCTTTGTCCAGGCTGCCATCCTTGCGCAGCAGGCGACAGCCCGAAATGGCGCAGTCGGGGGTGGCGTCCATGAAATCCAGCAATTGCTGGAGCGCATGGTTGCGCAGTTCCGTGTCCGAATTGAGAAACAGCAGGTAGTCGCCGTGTGACTGATGTGCCGCCAGATTGTTGGCCGCGGCGAATCCCAGCCGTCCACCTCCGGAGAGCACGCGCACGTCGGGAAACTCACGGGCCAGCTGCTCGCCCGAGCCATCACTGGAGCCATTGTCCACCACGAGGACTTCGGTGTCCAGCCCGGCCGCGTCCGTGCGGATGGACTGCAGGCAGGCACGGGTCAGCTCGAGCGTGTTGTAATGCACGATCACGATCGAGATCAGCCGGGATTTCCGCGGCTGCCCCCCGGGCATCTCCATGGCAGCGCTCATCCCGCCTGTGCCTCCTCTACCAGCAATTGCCCGCAGGCGGCACTGATGTCGGTTCCCATGTTCTGGCGCAGCGTGACGGCAAAAGGCGCATTCTTCAGTCCCTCGAAGAAGCGCTCGTAGATCCGTGTGTCACTGCTGGTGAAGCCGCGATTGGTGGGGTTGTAGTAGATCAGGTTCAGCTTGCAGGGCAGACGCGAGAGGCGGCTGCGCAGCCCTTTCAGGTCTTCTTCCGCATCGTTGACACCATCCATCAGGATGTACTCGAAGGTCACGCGGTCACGTTTCTTCTCCGTCCAGACCTTGCAGGCCGCAAACAGCTGATCGAGGTCGTGCTTGCGGTTGACGGGCATCAATGCGTTGCGCTTTTCGTCGGTGATCGCGTTCAGCGAGACCGCCAGTCGGCAGGGCACGTCTTCCTCGGCCAGTTGCAGGATGCGCGGCACCAGGCCCGAGGTGGACACGGTGATCCGCCGCTGCCCGATGGCAAGACCGGCCGGATCATTCAGCAGGCGCACCGCCTTGCAGACCGTCTCATAGTTGTGCAGCGGCTCGCCCATGCCCATGAAGACCACGTTGCGCACCTTCTTGCCCGGCAGGGACTGGATGTACAGGATCTGCTGCAGGATCTCCGATACGTCCAGATGACGCTTGAGACCCATGGTGGCCGTCGCACAGAACTTGCAGCCCAGGGCACAGCCCACCTGGCTGGACACGCACACCGTCTGCCGGTCGCCGAAGTCCATCCAGACCGACTCGATGTGCTCGCCGTCGTGCAGCCGGAAGAGGAACTTCTCGCAGGCACTCACCCGGCTGACCGCATGGCGCACCGGTACCAGCTCGAGCACCTGAAAATGCCGGGCGAGGGTATCCCGCAAATCGCGGGACAGATTGCTCATGGCGGAAAAGTCGAAGACTTGTTTCTGGTGAACCCACTGGAAGATCTGGCTGGCGCGAAAACGGTTCTCCCCAGCACTTTCCAGTACGTCGGCCAGCTCCAGAGGACTCAATCCGCACAGGTTGAGCTGGCTGGTGGACCCGGTAGTCTGCATCGGCTGAAGATAGCCACGCACCCAAGATTTTCAAAGGTGCCCGGGCGAGCTCGACAGCAGGATGGAGGTGCTGATCAGGACATTTTTCACCAGCGCGGTCAGGATTCCGGGGCCGGAGTGCATAGCCCTGGAATTCCGGGGCTCAGGTGGTTTCCAGCAGGTTCTGGAGGATATGCACCAGTTCACCAATGGTGTAGGGCTTGGTGAGTTTGGGGGGCTCGCCGGCAGCGGGCTTGTCCTCCGCAGCATGACCAGAGCAAAGCAGCAGTTTCTGTTCCGGCTGCAGCTCGTGGATCTTGCGACAGACTTCCTTGCCGGTCACGTAGGGCATCTGGTCATCGACCATGACCAGGTCGAAGCGGTCCGGATTGCGAAAGAACATGTCCAGAGCCTCATGGCCGTTGGCGGCGGTCACGACTTCATAACCCAGGAAAGTCAGCAGTTGCTCGCTCGTGCGAAGCAGGATCGCCTCGTCATCGGCCAGCAGGATGCAGGGCTGGGTGTGCGTGGTGTTCATTGAGGCCCTGCTCCAGAATCTCCGGTCACTCAGGACCGCGCCGACAGGCGGTTTTGCATTCCACGGGACTGCTGCCATTTCTGCTGGATGCGTATCACATCCACCAGCTCCCGGTCAGAATATCGTCGTTCGCATGGGGGCATTGAGTGAGTGCCGCGAACAAAGTGCGAGCACGCCTGCTGAGATCTGCGACCGGATGTCATCCATTGGCACCGCGGCGTGGAAATCTTCTGCAATCGTGAAAAGGCATCCAGCGCCGGGGCGCCCAATACTCCGGAAGGGTGGCCGATGAATGAAAAATCCCCGCTCCGGAAACCGGAACGGGGATTCAAGCAAGGCTGGAAGTTGGTCTATTTGACCAGGCTGACCTTGATCAGGTCGCGGGCCTGATTGTCGGCGATCAGCTGGACGAAATAGACACCGCTGGACAGCTTGGCCGCGTCGAAGAGCAGCTCGTGGGTGCCGGCGGGCAGCTGGCCACTGAACAGCTCGGCAACCTGCTGGCCGATGGTGTTGTAGACAACAACGCTGGTCTCGGCGCTGCGCGGGGTGCTGAAACTGACCATGGTGGTCGGGTTGAAGGGATTCGGGAAGGCCTGGTTGATGTGGAAGTCCTCAGCCAGGGCAGGGTTCTCGTTCACACCCGTGTTGCCACTGAAGAAGTTGTCGGCATGATCCAGGAAGATCGACATGGTCATGCTGGCGGGATAGGAGGTGTGGGTACGGCTGGCTTCCACGGGGAATCCCATGAAGATCGCCTTGTAGGTTCCGTTGTCCACGTACACGCCACCGGCTCCGCCGCCCTGCATCCAGTTCATGAAGGGCGTGGCGCCTTCCATGACCGTCAGACGATCGGGATGCTGGTTGTTGGCGGCACCGCCGCTGCCCGTGATCACCAGGTTGGTGTTGCTGAAGAAGGGATCGCCATCGGCACCGGCCAGCAGGAATGCGGTCACGCCCAGATCCTGCTCCAGACCCACATGGAAGTAGTCGGCGAAGAACTGGGTATTCTCGCTGTTGTCCAGAGCATACTGGCTGCTGAAGATCAGCTCGCCGCCATTGTCCATGAAGTCGGCCAGGCCGAAGGCTTCGGTACCGGACACGTCGTTCTGGTTGATGCCACCCAGCCAGATCACGCGGCTGTAACGTCCCAGTTCGTCACCGGAGATTTCGCCGTTGTCGCCGTTCCAGACGTCGTAACCCTGGTCGCGGCTGACGAGTGCGTTGGTGACCCAGTTCTCGTTGTCGTCGGCACCGCCGTCGCTGTCCACGATCAGCAGCTCGGGACGGTCGATGCGGATCATGGTGTGCAGCTCGTTCACATAGGGTTCCTCGGAACCTTCATAGGTGCTCGAGACGGTGATGGTGAAATCGGCCCAGAAGGGCTCGACACCTTCGGCGACGCTGAAGCTGAAGTCCACGTCGTTGAACTCGGTATCACCGGGGGCGATGGCCGGGAAGGTGGTGGAGGCGTTGTTGATGGTGATGCCTTCAGCGGTGGTGCTGAGGGTGGCGGTGGTGGTGAGCGCATCCACGGCGATGCCGGAATTGCTCAGGCTGAAGCCCAGGTTCACCGTTTCGCCGGCATCGGGACGGCCGTCCTCGTTGGCATCGCCGCTGATCATCGTTTCGTTGATCGTCAGCGAGGGGAAGTCGATGGACATGTAGGACTCGATGATGCCCTGGATCACGGGGATGTCGCCGGTGGCGAACCCGACCCAGTTGCCGCGCACGATGCCTTCGGTATCAAGCAGCAGCGTGTGCGGGATGTAACCGGTGCCGTACGCGCCGAAGAGGCTGCCGCAGCCCATCAGCAGCGGGAATGTGACACCGTAGTTGCCGATCCAGTGATTGTTCAGGTAGTCGGCGGGCTCGTTGTCCACGTCGATGTGAATCAGTTCGAAACCGGCGGGATCATAGTTGGTTTCGTACTCGCTCTGCAGGTAGGGGAACTCGGAATTGCAGGGGCCGCACCAGACGGCGCCGAAGTTGATCATGACCACCTTGCCGCGGTAGGAATTCAGGTTCCAGCTGGTTCCGTGAAGGTCCGGACGGGTGGTGTTGCAGGTGAAATCCGGCGGCACGCTGCCGACGGAATACTCCGCCTGGGCCACGCTGGAAAGACCTGCTGCGAGCGCAACAATCATCAAGGTTCTGTTCATGACGGATTTCCCTTTCGCTCTATGGGCTGTACAAATGGTTGGGTACGGATTGCAACATCCACGCACGCAGCCGTGGGGGATGCGGGACTGAACAAAATTCCACTTGTGCGGGTTTGCAACAAGAACCGATTTTCGAAATCAAAAAATAAAATCCGGGCAGCCATGCAAGCGCTGCTGGGGCTTTCGCACCATAACACCGCTATGATCCCAGCCGTCATTTTGCCCCGATTGGCGCGAATGGAATGGATGACCGCCCCATCGGAGGCACACGAACCAAACTCCTTTACCACAAAGAATTCTTGCCACAGCGAAATCATGGCCCGTGCATGATCATTGCAATTTGTGTATCCGCAGGCCGAAGCAGTGATGGCGCCCCACCTTGTGCCGGCAGATCTGCCTTTCATGGGCGAAACAAGCGGAATGGCGAACATCGCCGGATCGCCAACTCTTTCAGAGGCGCACACATGTTTGCCGCGGGCAGATCACCGTCTCTTCCGGAACGGGTTCCGGAGAGACAGATTTAGCTGCCAGACTAACAAACTTCCATCCGTCGCCTGTTCACTCTTCCTGCCGAACTGCGATCACCGTGAAGAATCGCAGTTCGGGTGAGAGCAGCATTCCCAGCGACAGAGCGGGTTGCTGTGAGAGCAGATTCGAGGGGCTGGGTGTGAACCAGGGATCCGCGGCACCATGCACCCTGTACAGCGTGGCTCCGGGCACCGCATCCCATTCAAGGAACACCACGGCGCCACCGAAGAGCTGGATTCTCACCTCCGGTCGGCACAGCTGGTCATTCCAGTTTGCAATGGGCAGGGGCAACACGGGCACATCGTTCATCAGCGTCAGGGGGCGTGCCTGCGGAAGAGATTCTTCATTCCAGACCAGCCCATCCGCGCTGATCGCGAAACGATACTCCTGGGCGAGCGTGACTCCGACGGGAAACACCACGCTGGCTTCGAACTGTCCCGGTTCCTGGCTCTCGGTCATGGAAATCGAACCCGGCTGGCCTTCTCCAAGAGTCGGCCCCGTGCCACTGAGTGACACACCCCCCGCGTACGTCCAGTCATCCAGACAGCCCAGGTCCAGACTGAAGTGTACCTCGATCGGTGCAGTCGAGACCGGGTCGGTGTAGTCGAACCAGGCATCAGCCTGCTCGAGGAACTGGGCCATGGTCAGACTGGCGGGATAGGAAGCATAGTAGCGACTGGCCTCGAGGGGAAATCCGAGGAACATCGCGCGGGATCCCTCCTCCGTATACACTCCACCCGTGCCACCTCCGCTCTGGGTCCAGTTCAGGCAGGCCGTGCCTCCGGGCAGCACCGTCAGCCTGTCGGGTGCCTGATTGTTGGCGGCTCCACCGGAACCGGTGATCACGAGATTGGTGCCGCCGAACGGGCCATCCGGAGTGGCTCCCGCCAGAATGATGCTGGAGCTGGTCAGGTTCTGGTTCAGCGCCACGCGGAAGGTCTCGGCGAAGAACTGCGCGTTCTGTGGGTTGTCCAGCGCATACTGGCTGCTAAGCAGGAGCTTGCCTCCACCCTCGACGTAACTGGCCAGGGCGGCGGCTTCCGTGATGCTCACATCCGCCTGGTCCACTCCGCCAAGCCAGAGCACGCGCGGATAGCGGGCCAATTCTGTGGCACCGATCTCGCCCTGTCCCGCAACCCAGAGATCCACCTCGAGACCGCGCTGTGAATAGGCTGCAAGTGCCCAGTTCTCGTTGTCGTCCTGCGCTCCGTCGCTGTCCACGATCAGGCGCTCGGGACGCCCGATACGCACGGGAAAGGTCAGCTCCGTGATCCAGGGCGTACCCGACCCGGAATGGCTGCTGCTGAGCGTGAGCGTGAAGTCAGCCCAGGAAACCGGAGCGTCCGGGGCCACGCTGAAACTGAACTCCAGATCTCCGTAGCCACTCTGTCCCGCAGGAAGCGCGGGATATGTGCTGGAGTTCGAAACCATCGTGATTCCGGGGTGCAAGCAACTGAGACTGGCCGTGGTGCCCAACGCCTCCAGCGCGTTGCCGGAATTGTGCAGCTGCAGGGCCAGGTTGATGGTTTCGCTCGGATCGGCCCGGCCATCGCCATTGGCATCCCCGCTGAATACCTGCTGGCTGATGTTCAGTACGGGATGTGGTATCACAAGATATGTCTCGATGATCGACTGCAACACAGGAATGTCCCCCGTGCTGAAGCCGACCCAGTTCCCACGCACGATGCCCTGCGGATCGATGATCAGGGTGTGGGGAATGTAGCCCGTGCCGTAGGAGCCGAACAGGCTGGCACAGCCCATCAGGAGCGGGAACGTGATGCCGTACTGCTGCCACCAGTTGTTGAGGGTCGTGGCACTGGCGTTGTCCACATCCACGTGCACCAGTTCGAAACCTTCAGGGTCGAAGTGCTGCTCGTAGTGGCTTTCCAGATAGGGGAACTCCGAATTGCAGGGGCCGCACCAGGTGGCGCCGAAGTTGATCATGACCACCTTGCCGCGCTGGGAGTACAGATTCCAGGAACTGCCGTGCAGATCCGGTCGTGTCGTGGCACAGGTGAAATCAGGGGGCACGCTGCCCACGGAGTACTCGGCGACGGCGGAGCCGATGGACAGAACACAAAGCAGTGCGGAGAGCGAGAGACGTGACATCGTTCCGGACCTTTCGGCAACCATGTGATGAAGAGTGGTTTGCAAGTTGGGCGCGACGAACTCGGTTGTGACCGGTCGCTGGCCCAACATTCCACAAAGACAGCATCGGGGCAAGCGGAAGTTTCCCTTCGGGAAACAAAGGCGCAGCCGCGCTGAGACCGGCTTGTCAAAGACGGATCATGACGAAATGTCCCACCCCCGGATCACCTTCTGGCCCAAATGAAGGAGGTGACTCATGCACGCACAGCGCCATTCCATGCCCCTCGGCCCCAGCC
>JACKCN010000017.1 GCA_020634015.1 Candidatus Delongbacteria bacterium
GACAATCAGGTGGAGGGAACCCCATCCGGGTGCGGCGTGTCATGCGATGGCGGGTCACCCGCCGACAACCGGTTGCCCCGCTCGCGGTCACCGGCCACGATCCACCACCGATCCCTGGTTCAGACTGAAGGTTCCGGTTCGTATGTTGGGGCACCGTGCACCATGGTCGGCCCTGCGGCGCCGTGATCCAGACCATTCCGCGCCGAGGCCCCGATCATCCATGCGCCCGGCCCAAACCGGAGGCACTCCGCCTTGCAGTACTTCCCGACCCGCCGAGCGCTGGTCCCGTCCCTGGCCCTGCTGGCACTGGGACTCATTTCCTGTGAAGACAACGCGGCCCCGGACTCGGTCTGGCAGCCCGCCATCCAGTCGGTTCAGCTGCCCACCGTGGTGGCGGACAACGCGCCTGCGCCCTATCTGATCCGTGTGGAAACGAATCCGCCCACCAATCCTGCGGATGCGACCGGTCTCGCGGTACATCTGGAACTCAGCGGTCCCGGGCTGAGCGCCCCCGCGATCTGGACCCTCATGGATGATGGTGGCCAGCCACTGGCCGCAGGCCAGGCCGGAGTGCTGCAGGATCCCGGCTCCAGCGGCGACAACATTCCCGGCGACGGGGTCTTCAGCGCTCAGGGCCTTGCCGACCTGGCCAACACCATAGGGGTGGACTTCAGCGACAGCCCCGGCAGTTACCAGCTGGTGGCCGTGCTGTCCCGGGACGGCAGCGAACTGCAGCGCAGCACGCGCACCCTGAGCGTCGGGCACAACGGCCGGCCCCTGATCCAGTCCACCAGTCTGCCCACCAGTCTGGCCTCCGGCGACAGTCTGGATGCCCAGATCATCCTCAGCGATCCCGAAGGCAACGACGACCTGCAATCGGTCTGGCTGGAGCTCGCCGGTCAACCCGAACGGCGCTGGACCCTGGACATGGTCAATGACTCCACCTGGAGCCGTCGCCTCGGACCGGAGGTGGGCGCTCGCACCAGCGGTCCCTCGCTCTACCGACTGGGTGCCACCGATCTCTTCGGGCAGGAATCCTTCGAAGAACTGAGCGTCGACGTCCAGAATCTGCCGCCCGTCCTGACTTCCGGGAGCCTGCATGTCTGGCAGACCGTGGAGGGTGACCTGCAGCCCGTGGATTTCGCCGATACATTGAAACTGGTCATTCCCCTGCCCGGCCAGAGCAGGCAGGTGGTGTTCCGGGCGATCCCCGGCGACCCCCAGGGAGTGGCGGACATTCTGGCCGTCAGCCTGAGCAGCCCGATCCTCAGCGGCGAGCCGCTTCAACTGTTGGATGATGGTGTCAGCCCCGACCTTCTGGCCGGGGATGGCGAGTACAGCGGCAGTCTGACGCTGGGTCCGCAGGACGAGCCCCCCGCGGGGCAGAACCTGCAGCTGCAGGTCACGCCCTGGCTGAGTCAGGCCCCCGTGCTGCTGCAGCTGCCGCTGGCCCTGATTCCCGAGCGTGACAACGCGGCACCCCATGTGGACCAGGTCTTTGTGCCCGACACCCTGGCCAGCGGCCAGTTCCTGCGGGTCGAGGCCGAATTCAGCGACCCCGATGGCGCCTCGGACCTGACCAGTGCCTGGGTGAAGTTCCTGGACACGGGGGAGCGCTGGTTCATGCAGCGCTCGGGCACGCGCTGGGGAGTGGACCTGCCCGAGGCCCTGATCACTTTCCGCGAAAGCAACGACTACGGCTTCAGGGTGGTGGTCAGCGACCTGTTCTCGGCGCGCGACTCCAGTGATGTCAGCGTTTACATGGTAAATGGTGAGCCGCGACTGGATGAAGAGATGCTGGCCTTCTACCGGGTCATCAACGGCAGCGGTTTCCTGCTGGATGTGCAGGACACCCTGTTCCTCGAGATTCCCGCCGTGGGCGATACCAATTTCTTCGTGTTCACCCTGCCGGTCCAGGACGACCAGGGTGCCCTGGAGATCGAGCGGGTCGACTGGACCATCGAACCCCTTGACGGGAGCTCGGTGACCACCTTCCCCATGTATGATGATGGAGGGTCCAACATCGAATCCGCCGACCAGACCGCCGCGGACGGCATCTACACGGGAGCCATGCAGTTGATCGGACAGGCCAGTTACAACAACCTGATCTACTTCGTGGACTTCACGGCCCAGGATCTGCTGGGCAACGAAGCCACGCCCATTCACCGGATCTACAAGCTGGTGGACGAGGAACAACCCGGCCCGCTTCGCCCGCCCACCGACCGCCCCGTGCTCTCGCGAGTGAACTCCCGCACGGCACACGATCCCTTCGGAGGCGCACGATGACGGCCCGCCTGATGCTTCTGCTGGCTCTGGCCCTGACCGCGAGTGCCCAGCACACATTCGACCTGGCGGGGGCCGATGATCCGCAGCCCGTGGACGGCATGGTCTCCAATTCGGTGACACAGCTTGAAGTGGGCTGGGTGGGTTCGAACCCGGTGGTCTGGGGCAGCAACAGCTTTGGCGTGCTGCATTCCACGGACCTGGGCCAGACTTTCCAGACCTACGAATCCGTGGCGATCATGCCCCAGGAGGGCGGCGTGTCCGGACTGGCGGTGGGCAACCAGCTGGTGGCCATCGCCACGGTCATCGATACCTCGATCGCCGGGGTCCAGGGTGCCGGCGGCGGCATCGCGTATACACTGGACCAGGGATCCAACTGGACCTGGCTGCCCCAGCCGATGGACTGCTATGTCGAAGGCGCCAGCAACAATCCGGCCGACCGCATCGCCGTGAGCTGTTACGACAGCAGCGATACGCTGGAGTACATCGGCACGCCCACCACCACCACCGTGCAGAACATCACCTACGAGCTGAGCGTGGAAGGCGACAGCGCGATCTGGGCCGCCTCCTTCGCGGGCGGGTTTCGCCGTTACAGCCTGGCCACGGGCCAGTGGCGCAACCACGTGGTGGACAGCAACCCCTTCGACCCGGTGGCCAACCTGAATCACCGCGCCTTCAGCGTGCTCAGCGCCGACGGCGGGGTCTGGGCGGGCAGCGCGGGGGGCCTGAACTTCATGCCCCGGGGTGGCACACAGTGGACCCATTTCGACTACCAGCACCCCCAGGAGAACGGCGAACCCACCATCACGGGCAACTGGGTGGTGGTGCTCAAACGTCAGGCGCTGGATGGCGGCGGCGAAGCGATCTGGGTCGGCGGCTGGGCCACCTTCGCCACGGTGGGCGATTACTACGGCCTCTCGTACACCACCGATGATGGCGCCAGCTGGACCGTGATCCACGACATGCAGGATCACAAGATCTGGGACATCGCCTTCAATGGAAACGATGTCTGGGTGGCCACCGACGACGGCCTCTTCAAGTCGAATCAGGGTGGGGCGGACGGCAGCTGGAACCGCTATCCCGAGATCAAGGTGGTCGAGAATGGTGTGATCCGCCGCGAGATGCTGGTGGACGAGATCTACGCCGTGGAGTTCGTCAACGGGCAATTGCTGGTGGGGTGTACCCGCGGATTGTTCTTCAGCGCCGACGGGGGCGCCAGCTGGGGCTCGACCTGGCACCAGCCTTCGGCAGCCCGCTTCTTTCCCAATCCCTTCTCGCCGGCCGCCTTCGTGCAGGCCACGCTCTCGGTGGATCTGCCCCGCGCGGGCAGTGTCACCGTGAAACTGTTCGACTTTGCAATGGACCCGGTGAAGGTGGTGGCCGACGGAGTGAGCCTGCCCGCCGGTACCAGCGAACTCTACTGGGACGGCCGCAACCGTCAGGGCGACCTGGTGGCCAATGGCGTCTACTTCTATTCCATTGAAGGCCCTGGTCTGTCCAGTTGGGGAAAGCTGATGGTGATTCGATGAACACACGCGTGCCACAGACTCCCCGCACCGGCAGGACCCATTCTCTCGCGACACCCGTGCTGGCCTTGGCCACCTTGCTGGCCTGTGGGCCCGCCCGGGCGTCCGACAACAGCAATGGTGGTACCGCGGGGGCCTTTCTGCGCGTCGGCTCCGATGCGCGCACCCTGGGCATTGGCAACACGGGCATCGCCTGGCCCGGCGGCCCCGCCTCGCGCCTCAACAACCCGGCTCTGGTGGCCTGGGAGGAATCGGCGGCGGCTTCGCTGGGCATGGTGTCGCTCTCCATGGATCGCAGCCTGAACAGCGTACACGCCGTGTTGCCTCTGAAACCCATGGGCGCGCTCGGCATCAGCTGGACCGGTGCCGGTGTCGGCGGAATTCCCGAGACCACCAGCTGGGGCGAGACCACCGGGCGTGACATGGCCTATGCGGAGAATTCCTTCAGCTTTGGTTTCGGGGTCAAGCCCGGCAAGGCCGTTGCGCTGGGCATTTCGCTGGCGATCAATTCCGCGGCCTTCCAGCAGGTGACCGATGGCGGGGGCGACATCAAGGCCAACAGCGCCAGTTTTGGTGCCGGCCTGTCGCTGCACCCGATGGACGACTGGTGGGGCGGCCTCAGCCTGACCAACCTGATGGGCACCTACGAGTGGGACTCGGGTGATCTCTGGGGCCAGGACGGCGAAGCCCGTGTGGAGAATTCCACCCCCAGTCTCTTCGGAGTCGGTCTGGCACACACCCTGCTGGACAAGCACCTGCTGCTCTGTGCCGACTACCAGGCCTCCTCGGAGAAAGCCTGGGACCTGCGCCTGGGTGCCGAGTACAGCAATCACCAGGGCGAGAACGGCGACTGGGCCGCTCGTGCGGGCTACGATTCGGGCAACTTCAGCCTGGGGGGCGGTTACGGTTGGCAACTGCGCAAGGTCCATATCGGCCTGGATTACGCCGTCGTGATCCATCAGGACGATCCCAGTGAGATCCACGCCTTCAATTTCAACTTTGGATTCTGATGAACAGCGCAGCATTGGCCACTGCCCTGCTGGCCCTGGCACCTCTGGCGGCCCGGGCCGGCATTGATGGCATCGTCAGCGGATCCGCTGACAGCGGGTATTCTTTCCTCAAGATCGTCCCCGACGCCGCCCTGGGTGGCATGGGCGAGGCCGGCGTGGCCCTGGATCACGGGGTCTTCAGCGCACTGCTCAACCCGGCGGCTCTGCCCACCGATCGCCGCACCACTTTTGGCCTGAGCAACAACGACTGGATCGCCGACGCCAGCATGGTGTCGGCCGCCGGTTCCTTCGCCACCGGCCCCGTCTGGCTGACCCTGCACGCTCGCGTGCTCGAGCTGGACGGCTTCGAGTTGCGCGACACGCCCAATCCCGACCCGGATGGCGAGTACAGTCTTCAGGATGTGGCGGCCGGGATCAATGGGGCCATGGAAATCGCGCCTGGCCTGAGCGTGGGGGCCGGGGTCTCGCTGGTGCACGAGAAGATCTACCGGGACGACAGTCGCACGGCATCCTTCGGCACCGGAGTGCTCTGGACGCGCGGCCCCTGGAGCGCCGGTCTGGCGCTGAATCACCTGGGCGCCGCCGGTGATCTGGCCGGGGAGAGTGTCAATCTGCCCCGCCGCATCACGGTCGGCGCGGGCTGGAGCGGCAGCCTGCCTCGGGTCGAAACCCCCGTGCGTGTGGCCGCCGACTGGCTTGCCACGCGCGACGAGGATGGTCACCTGCATCTCGGAGCCGAATTGCAGCCCCTGGATCCGTTGCTGCTGCGCGCTGGCTGGATGCAGGGTTACGAGGATCGCAGCTTCAGCTGGGGCTTTGGCCTGCGCTGGCGCAAGTTCCGTCTGGATTACGCGAATCTGCCCTTCAAAAGGGATTTCGACGACACGCAGAAGTTCACTTTCAGTTTTTTCATGTAAGGAGATTCCTGCATGGCACGCTACAAGATTGCCTGGATGCCCGGTGATGGCGTCGGCAACGACGTGATGGATGCCACCCGCCCGGTACTGGATGCTCTGGGGTTCGACGCCGAGTATGTGCACGCCGACATCGGCTGGGAGTTCTGGTGCAGCGAGGGCAACCCACTGCCCGACCGCACGCTTGAGATCCTGCGCAACACGGATGCCTGCCTCTTTGGCGCGATCACATCCAAGCCCACCGAGGAAGCGAAGAAGGAACTGCACCCCTCACTGCAGGGCAAGGGTCTGAGTTACTTCAGCCCCATCGTGCGTCTGCGTCAGGAATTCAACCTGCACACCAACCTGCGCCCCTGCAAGGCCTACCCGGGCAACCCGCTGAACCTGAAGGACGGCATCGACATGGTGGTCTTCCGCGAGAACACGGAGGGCAGTTATGGCGGGGTCGAGTTCCATCCCGTGCCCGACAATGTGCGCGAGGCACTGTGCACCAATCCCAAGATGCACAAGTACGACTCCGTGGCCGCCGAGGACCTGGCGATTTCCACCCGCATCATGACCCGCCAGGGCTGCAGCCGCATCGTGCGCAAGTCCTTCGAGTTCGCCCGCAAGTTCAACCGCAAGACCGTGACGCTGGTGGAGAAACCCAATGTGCTGCGGGAAACCGGTGGACTGATGGTGCGCGAGGCCCGCAAGGTGGCTGCCGATTTCCCGGGCATCGAGCTCTGGGAAACCAACATCGACGCCATGTGCATGTGGCTGGTGAAGAATCCCGAGAACTATGACGTGCTGGTGGCCGAGAACATGTTCGGTGACATCATCAGCGACCTCTGCGCCCAGCTGGTGGGTGGCCTGGGCTTCGCCTCCAGCGGCAACATCGGCGACAACTACGCCGTGTTCGAGCCGACCCACGGCAGCGCGCCCAAGTATTACGGCAAGAACAAGGTCAACCCCATGGCCATGCTGCTGACCGCCCGGATGATGATCGAATGGCTGGGCGAAACCGCCATGGCCGACCGCCTCGAAAGCGCGATCGCCGCCGTGATCGCCGAAGGCACGCACCGCACCTACGACATGGGCGGTACCACCGGCACCCGCGAAATGGCGCAGGCCGTGATCGAGAAACTCTGAGCATGAAGGGGAAGGTGCGACTGCTGCTCACCAGTGGATTGGCCTGTCTGGCCGCCTGCACGCTGTTCGAGCCGCGCGGAAGCCAGGAACCGGACAGCGCGGCCCTGGGCGACTACCTTCCCCCCGCCAGCCCCGAGAACGTGTTGCACAACCTCCAGGAAGCGATCCGCTACCTGGAGGTTGTGCCCTATCGGGAACTGCTGGCCGACAGTGGCTGGATTTCGCCCTTCCGGCTGGTGCCGGACGCGGAGGAGTATCTGGCCCTGCAGGGACTGGACTGGGGGCTGGACGAGGAGGATGGCTGGTTCCATTCCCTGGCCAACCACTTCAGCACGCTGCCCCTGGATGTACGTCACGAGCTGGAGCTTGACCCGGAGGCCCGGGTCGAACAGTTCGGCGACAGCGCGCTCTTCGTATCCAGTTATGCCCTTGAGATGCAGCATGGGGTGGAATCGCTGCCCGAGCGCTTCTCCGGGACCCTGAGCCTGCTGCTGGGACGCGAACAGCAGAGTGGCGACTGGGCCATCGTGCGCTGGACGGACCAGGCCGCGGACACGGGAGCCGGCTGGACCCAGCTCCGCGTCACCTTCCGGGGGCCCTGATGGGCTGCCCGTCGCCCGTTCAGCGCCTGCTCTGCCTGCTGCCTCTGCTGCTGCTGGGTGCCTGCCGCAATCCCTTCGCGCCCCGACTGGGCGACCCGCGCAGCGTCTGGAATGACCAGGCCACCGTCGGCGGGCTGCTGGAAAACTTCCGCATGGCCTACATCCGCCAGGACAGTCTGCGCTATGCCGAGTGCATCTCGTGCGACACCTACACCTTCAACTACTTCGACACCGATCTGGCCGAGTACGCCTCAATGCCCCGCGAGCTGGATCTGGCCACCACCGGCCGCCTGTTCAGGCATTATGAGGATGTGGATCTGCGCTGGGTCGGCATTTCCGAGTCGCTGTCCGCGCTGGAAACCGCGGATTCGCTGATCAGTTTCACGGTCTTCTTCGTGCTCACTCTGGATGCCACCTGGCTGGACGGCCACGCCCGTTTCAGCGTGATACGGCAGGGCGGGCAGAACGCGGCCTGCCCCAGCCCGATCTTCGGCGACGATCCAGTCTTCCGCATCGTCCAGTGGGATGACAATCTCTAGGCGTCCCATTTGCCGTCGATCGGCCTCAATCCCGCATTTTCGTGGATTCCGGACAAAGGCAATTCGCCCTGAAGTGGCTTTTCTTGTGCCTTGGCGGGCGCTGCCCATTGCGCTTGATTCGGATCAATTGCAGATTCATTCCGATTCCCGACTTACAGCGGCTGTGTGCGCCGTCGGGTCGATTCCACGTGCGGATCCGCTGCGGGATATCGTGACAGGCCCCGCCCTCAAACCGGATTCGCCAAGCCGCTGACGGCCAAACACCAAGGAGACAGCGTGCGACTGGGTGTCAACATCGATCACATCGCCACCCTCCGGCAAGCCCGGCGCACGGTGGAGCCGGATCCCGTGCATGCGGTGGGTCTGGTCGAGCGCGCCGGGGCCGACGGAATCGTCTGCCACCTGCGGGAAGACCGGCGTCACATCAGCGACCGTGATCTGCAATTGCTGCGGGCCACCGTGGTTTCTCACCTGAACCTTGAAATGGCCGCCAGTGACGAGATGCTGCGCATCGCCCTTGAAACCGCACCCGACATGGTGACCCTGGTTCCCGAGAAGCGTGAAGAGATCACGACCGAAGGCGGGCTGGACGTGCGCGCCGCGGGCGGACGGCTCAAGGAGCAGATCGCGGCCCTCAAGGCCCACGGCATCGTGACCAGCCTCTTCGTCGACCCAGAACTGGATGTGCTGAAGGAATGCCGGCGCCTCGACGCCGACGTGGTCGAGCTGCACACGGGGCGCTACGCCAATTGCAATTCCGAGCGCGATGCGGTGGCCGAAGCCGATCGCCTGCGTGACATGGCCCTGGCCGCACGCAAGTTCGGGTTGCGGGTCAGTGCCGGACACGGTCTGACCTATCAAAACGTGGCGCGCATCGCGGTCATTGGCGAAATCGAGGAACTGAACATCGGCCACTCGATCATCTCCCGGGCAGTCTTCGACGGCCTGGGGCGTGCCGTGGCCGACATGGTGGCTCTGGTACGGAATCCTGGGCGCAGTTGAGCTCGACTCCCGCAACCCCCTCCCGGCCATTGCGCTGTGTGCTCTTCGACATGGACGGCGTCATCGTCGACAGCATTCCCACCCATGTGATCGCATGGCTGCATGTCTTTCGCCTGCATGGTGTGGACCTGGATCCCATGTGGCCGCGCTTGCGGGAAGGGGAGAAGGCACAGGAAAGCTGCGCGCGCTTCTGCCGTCAGCTGGGTCTGCCCGACGACGCTGAAAGCTGTCGCCGGATGGTGGAGGAAAAGCGCCGTCACTTCCGTTCGCTGCCCTCCCCGGGGCTGCAGCCAGGGTTCGTGGAACTGCTGCCGAAACTGCTGGCGCGGGGAGTGCCGGTCGCGGTGGTCACCGGGTCCACGCGCGACAATCTGGAACACATGCTGGCGCCGGAGATGCTGGCCGCATTCGAGGCGATCGTCTGCGCCGAGGATTGCCGGAAGGGCAAGCCGGACCCCGAGCCCTACCGGGTGGCTGCCCGGCGTCTGGACCGACCCGCGGCCGAGTGCCTGGTGGTCGAGAATGCGCCGCTGGGCATCCAGTCGGCCCGGGCCGCAGGCTGTCATGTGCTGGCCCTGACCACCACTCTGCCGGCCAAGGTCCTGCACGAGGCGGATGACGTGTGCTCCCGCTACGACCGGGTGCTTGAACTGATCGATTGAGAAGGAGAGTACATGGACGGCATGGTCACCATCGAACGACACATCATCGAGCAGGAACGCGAGAAGGGCGGCGCCAGTGGCATGCTCTCCGAACTGCTGTACGACATCGCCCTGGCCTGCAAGATCATCCAGCGGGAAGTCACGCGCGCGGGGCTGATCGAGCTGCTGGGCAAGACCGGCGACATCAACATCCAGGGCGAGACGGTGGCCAAGCTCGATGAGTACGCCAACGACGTGCTGGTGCGCACCCTGTCCCATGGCCAGCGTGTCTGCCTGATCGGCTCCGAGGAAGTGGATGACATGATCATCCCCAAGGAAAGTGCCACGGTGGGCAAGTACGTGGTGCTCTTCGACCCGCTGGACGGCAGCAGCAACATCGACGCCAACGTGTCCATCGGCACCATCTTCTCGATCTTCCAGCGCCGCTCGCCCCTGGGCAGCCAGCCCGACCGGGGCGACCTGCTGCAGCCGGGCAGCCAGCTGGTGGCTGCCGGTTATGTGGTCTACGGGTCCTCGACCATGCTGGTGTATACCACGCGCAATGGCTCGGTGGACGGATTCACCTACGACCCTTCCGTGGGCGAGTTCCTGCGCAGCCACCGGCGCATCCGCACACCGGAGCGCGGCAAGATCTACAGCGTCAACGAAGGGTACACGGCCTGGTGGGAACAGGGCATCCGCGATTTCGTGGCTGACCTCAAGGTGGTGGACAAGGAGCGCGGGCGTCCGTACACGAGCCGCTACATCGGCAGCCTGGTGGCCGACTTCCATCGCAACCTGCTCTATGGCGGCGTGTTCCTCTATCCGCGGACCTGGGTAGACGGCAAGAAGGGCAAGGGCAAGCTGCGCCTGCTCTACGAGGCCATGCCGCTGGCGATGGTCGCGGTCAACGCGGGGGGCGCGGCACACAGCGACGATGGGCCGATCCTCGAGATCCAGCCTACCGAACTGCACCAGCGGACGCCACTGTTCATCGGCAGCAAGCTGGACGTGCAGGATGTGCTGGCCAGCATGGATCCCACTCTGGTGGGCTGAAACAACGATTCCGGGCCGCAAGGCCACTGACTGATTCCGCTGCACACGGCTTGAACCGGCCGACAGGACCGCAACCGTGCGCGGACCTCACCGAT